>DATGSL010000240.1:0-2644 GCA_035302665.1 Opitutales bacterium
ATAGCCCGCCCCATCTTTTTCATAAATCCGATCGGCATCGAGGAGTTTTTGAATGTATTCCTGATAAATCGAATCGCGTTCGCTTTGAAAATACGGTCCGAAATCACCACCGACGCCCGGTCCCTCATCCCACTGCATTCCGAGCCAGCGCAGGCCATCATAAATGACCTGAAGCGCCTCGGGCGTATTGCGTTCCCGGTCAGTATCTTCAATGCGCAGCACGAACTTTCCGCCGGTATGTCTGGCATAAAGCCAGTTAAATAACGCAGTGCGGGCACTTCCAATATGAAAAGAGCCAGTTGGACTTGGTGCGAAACGAACGCGAACGTCGGACATAACGTTCATCTTCTAACTTCACGCCTCCGAGGGCAAGCATCCGCAGCGGAGAAAATGTGATTTTAAGTCCGCCAAACGCCCCTTCCATAAAAAGAGAAATCCTTGTCATTTTAAACCGGCGTTTCAAACTTCCGGTCATGAAACTCCCCTTCCGACCCGCTCGCGCGCTTCTTTTCATTTTGTTTCTCCTTACCACCTCGACAACAATCGTCGCGGCTGACGGTATCGTTTCCGAGACGACTACCCATCCCTTTCCCGGAATCCGAATTCTTGAACGGGTAACCGATTCTCCTCCGCAACGGATCTACGCCGCTTTTATCGAAATTGACTCAGCTTCCCATTTCATCGATGCGACAAAACCAACTGGAAAACTCCGAACGGTCGAGGAATGGGCCGAGGAAACAAACGCCCTCGTCGCGATAAACGGTGATTTCTACCGCTGGAACAACGGTGTCGTCCATCTTTACGGAGATGCCGTCGGTGGTGGCGAACGCTGGCCCAATGCACAAACGGGACGAAACGATCAGTTGACCGGTGAATGGTTTTTCAACAAATACGGCTGGATGGCCTTCGGCGGAAAAGGCGCCACCTTCACGCATTCGCAATGGGTCAAACGCAATCACGAAGTCACCAGCGGCTGGGAACCGGATGAGGAAGCTCCGGAAATCCCGCCGAACACGCGCGCTCTTGTCAGTGGTTTTCCCCAGCTTGTGATCGATGGTAAAGAGATTTCCTGTGACGATCCGACCGACTCTTCCTGTTTCCCCGATCGCTCCGATATGCGCGCCCGCCATCCGCGGACAGCGATTGGATTAACCCGCAACCACGATACGTTGATCCTCGTGGTCGTCGATGGCAGAAGCAAAACTTCGGTCGGAATGTATGGAACCGAACTTGCCGCTTTGATGAAGGAACTCGGCGCTTGGAATGCGATCAACCTCGATGGTGGCGCCTCATCCCAAATGTACGTAAAAGGTCGCGGAACCATCAACGCTCCCGAATCAACGGCACGCAGAAAAGTTCTCAATCATCTCGGTGCACTCCCCAAAGGAGGAAGTTCTCAATAAAGCTTTTCGCGATCGATCGCCTTCATCCCGACAAAGTGGCCACGGAAAAGTTCGTCGATCAACTCGCGGCTGCTCTTGGGAATCTTTTCAAGCGATTTATCCAAATCGGGGAGTTTCGCTTGAGAACGCATTTCCTCTCCGGCGCTCCCCGGATCGGGCATATCCGGCTCAGCTCCCGCCTCGGCGGCAGCCGTCAAATCGTTCATAATCCGCTTCCACTCCTCATCATCGCGCCCATCGTCGGGTGTTTCTGAAACATCCCGTTCCGCGATTTCTTCAACTTTCAGCGAGGCTGGTGGCATCGTTTCAGACGAATTTTCTGAAGCTGAACTTTCAACCGGCGGCTGCGTCAGGCCTTTTTTTTTTCGTCTGCTTCTTCTTCGGGCAGTGAATGGGCCATTCCGGCAAGTTCGCGGATCAACGAATCGATCGGTCGCGCCCGTCCGGCATCAAGTGCCTTTAAAAGAACAACTTCCAAATTGATCTTTTCCGAAAGACCGGTACGAACGCTCTCTTCTCCTTCGCGAAGAACATCGATCATGCGAACAAGAGCCTCCGTTTCCATCGGCTCACCAAGTCGATCGGTCGTTCCCTGATTGCGGATCGAATCAAGCAGGACCTCCCGCATGATCACCTGCAGGTCATTCAACAACCGAAAAAGATCCCTTCCCTCCTCAGCAATTTCATCAACCAATCCAACGATCCCCGGCGCATCTCCGGCAACGATCCGCCGGGCGAGCTCCGTCACGCGATCGGTGCTGACAAGTCCGTACACATCGAGAACGTCGGAGTTGGCGATTTTATCGCCACAAAAAGCGATCATCTGATCGAGAATCGATTGACCATCACGCATTCCTCCTTGCGCAAGCCGCGCGATCGAAGCCAATGCATCTTCCGTCACTTCAATTTTCTCCTCCTTACAGATCAATTGAAGGCGCTCCGCAATCAGTTTTTCCGGAATCGGTTTCAGCTCGAATCGCTGGCAACGCGAGGTAATCGTCGGCAAAACTTTCTGAGCTTCGGTTGTCGCAAAAATAAATTTCACATGAGCCGGCGGTTCTTCGAGCGTTTTCAACAACGCATTGAACGCCGCATTGGAAAGCATGTGAACCTCGTCGATGATATAGACTTTAAATCGACCTTCGGTCGGCGCATATCGAACGTTGTCGCGCAATTCGCGAATTTGATCGACCGAATTATTGGACGCACCATCGACCTCCATCACGTCCATCGAGGATCCA
>DATGSL010000241.1:0-3415 GCA_035302665.1 Opitutales bacterium
CCGTTCGTTCGATTTTGAAATAAATTTCCATCGCCCGTTTCATTTCATCGGGCGGTTCCTCACCCCGTTCTCCATCGGACATAAACCACGCCGCATATTCGAGCGCATGGCGCGCACCGAGTCCGTATGGAACGAAATACATATGATCGAGAAGGGGAGTGTGCAAACTGCTGTTCGTTCCGACCGCGATATCGTGAAGACGTGCCGGCATCCGTTCGTAATAAAGCGGCCGCGCATATTCCGTTACATGTGTTTCGATTCCGACTGATCGCCAACCATCGGCGACGAGCTGAAGCGTTCCGCGATCGATTGCTTCGTCAAAGGTCTCGATGGTCAGCTCGAGCGGTTTTCCATCGGGGCGGAGGCGGATTCCGCGTCGATCCCGTTTTTCCAAACCGATCTCATCGAGAAGGCGATTCGCTTTTTCCGGATCGAAAGAAACGTAGGTATCGACATATTCATCGCGAAAAAATGGTGTCGTAAAGGTCGGACCGAGCTGCATCGGTTTTCCCATCCCAAGGTAGCGCGTTTCGTTGATTTCTTTCCGATCGATCGCGTGGGAGAGCGCGATCCGAAACCGCCGGTCATTCATTAAGTTTTTTAAAAACGGATCCCGATGGTTGAGATTTGGCATCAAAACGCCCGATCCTGACGAGGAAATCCACTCCAACACCCGGTAATTTCCGTTTTTGCGGTTCTCCATAAAAAGCGGATAACGGAGCGGATCAACATGACGGAACTGCATCCCGGCATCGCCTTGCAAAAACCGGAGCGTCATCGTTTCCGCCGAAACAATCTCGAAGGTCAGTCGGTCGATGTACGGAAGTTGATTTCCCTCCGAATCGATTTTCCAATAATAGGGATTCCGCACAAAGGTGATTTGGCGCGCCGGTGGAGGACGCTCCAGAATCCAAGCTTGAAGAGCCGGTTTTTCCCGATTCCACCACTCGGCTTTATCGTGAAAAAGCTGATACCAAGCGGAAAATCCGAGCCTCCGAGCTTCGTTTTCCAAATGTTGCGGATCAATAAAATCGGGATGAAAACGACGAAAATAATGCCGGGGAAATTTCACCGCTTCTTCAAGTAATGGATTCGCTATCCATTGAAGAAAAAGACCGTGCGGCTCCTGAAAGGAAAACCGAATCGTAAACCGGTCGATTTTCTCCACCTCCATGATTTCTCCGCCCCGAACAAAAATATTCGACAGAATCGGAGTTAGCTCCCGATTGAGAAGAACCTGCTCGTACCAAAAAAGAATGTCATCGGCCGTAAATGGTTCGCCATCCGACCAGCGAACACCTTCCCGAAGAAAAAAGGTGAAATTCCGCGCCTCCCGATCAACCTCCCAATCCGAAGCGAGATTTGGACGAAAATCCTGGAGAAGGGGATCCCAGCGGATCAATGTTTCGTAAGAAAGACTCGCCATAACACCGAGATCGGCCGGACCGATGCTGAACTGATTCCAATTTCCGCCATAAGGACCGATCTGCTCGGGCGGAACGATTACCAGCGGATTTTCCGGAAGCCGTTCCTCAACCGGAGGCAGTTTTTTTTCCTCAACCTGTGCCCGCAAAAGGGGAGCTTCCTGAAAAAATCGTCCGGTCGATTCGGGCCATTCGCGAACTTCGTGAAAACCGACGACGCGCTCTGGCTCGTGTTCGAATTGGCGAAGGTTTTCTATTTCTTCCGAAGTCGGCTGATCCCGTTTGGAAAGCCAATAGGTTCCATATCCGAGGCCGACCGTGAGAAAAATCAGCAGAAGTGCAACTGCCGCAAAAGCAATCAGCAGCCGACGAATGACGGTTCTGTTATTCATCCCGAAACAGAAACCGGCTTTTTTCGACGCAGAATTTGCGGAAAGAAGATTCGTTGCACGAATCGGATCAAAGGAGAGTCGGGCTGTTCCTCGCGCTCGGAATATCGGGCGGCGGCTCGTTCAGATGTAGCCAATAAGAGGCGAGTTGGCGCATCGTTTCGACAAATTCAGCAAAATCGACCGGCTTGCGGACATAGCTGTTCGTGCCGAGTCGATAGCTTTCAAGAATATCCCGCTCCTCGGAGGAGGTCGTCAAAACAACGACCGGCATCAACGCTGTTTCCCGGTTCGAGCGAATCCGCCGCAAGACTTCGAGACCGTCGATTTTTGGCAATTTCAGATCGAGAAGAACGATGAGCGGATGGAGCTTTTTTCGCGTTCCATTGACCTCATTTGGAACGGCTGTTCCGAGCAGAAGGTGGAGGGCTTCGGCACCATCGCGCGCCACGACAATATCATTGGCGACGTTGTTTTTCCGAAAAGCTCGCAGAGCCAGCTCTTCGTCATCCCGATTGTCTTCAATCAACAAAATCGTATTCCGGGGGGCGTTGTGGGTCATCAACTTGGTATGCTAAAGTAGAAAACGGCGCCTTTGTCAAGATGGCTCGTTGCCCAGACCTCGCCGCCATGCCGCTCGATGATCCGTCGGACAGTCGCCAATCCGATTCCGGTTCCTTCAAATTCTGACGTTCGGTGAAGGCGTTGAAATACGCCAAAAAGAGCGCTGGAATAAGCCATGTCGAAACCTGCTCCGTTGTCGCGAACGAAAAAGACCTGCCGATCCTTCTCCTGGATCCGGCCGACTTCGATCCGGGGATGAGGAGTTTTTCCAGTAAATTTCCATGCATTTTGCAACAAATTCTCCAACGCGACCGTGAGCAGCCGCGGATCGCCAACCGAATGCAATTCCTCCTCGATTTCAACTTCCACCTTTCGATTCGGTTCTTCCGCACGCAGATCGCGGACAATTTCCCTCGCGATCGCCGTCAAATCGAGCGGCTCCTTGTTCATTTCCTGCTTGGTCAGACGCGAAAGCTTCAGCAGATCATCGATCAATAATCCCATCCGCTGACAGGAACTGACGATTCTCTGAAGAAAATCCTGAGCGGTCTCATCAAGCGTGTCGTGGTAATCGTCGAGGAGAGCCTGACTGAACCCGTTGATCGCGCGCAACGGAGTTCGAAGATCGTGCGAAACGGAGTAGTTAAAAGACTCGATCTCCGAAAGAGCCCGCTGCAATTCCAATGTCCGTTCATGAACTCGGGATTCGAGATTTTCATTGAGTTCCGAAATTTCCGCCTGCGCGAGATAGAGATCGGTGATGTCCATAATCGATCCGATCATCCGAACGGCTTTTCCCTGATCGTTCGTCAGCGTGCGGCCGCGCGATCGAAGGTAACGAATCTCACCAGTCTTTGTATAAATCCGAAAATCGGCTTCGAATGGTTCCTTTCCCTCGGCCGCTTTCTTTAAACGCTGTTCGAGCAGAGGGCGATCTTCCGGATGGACCGCATTTAAAATCAAATCGGGTTGATTTCGCAGCGCTGGAAGGTCATCAAAAATCGACCCGAGCCAAACACCGGTTCCGGTCTCCAGATT
>DATGSL010000242.1:0-9179 GCA_035302665.1 Opitutales bacterium
ATTCGGAAGTTGAACGAACGGGGAGGTCGCGGCTCGTTTACCGGGATTTTAACATATAAGAAAGCGGACCAAGTTCGGGAAGCGGCTCTCGCTCAGGGGCTCGATCGTTTCATGATCGAAACGGACGCGCCCTATTTGGCACCGGTTCCGTATCGGGGAAAATCGAATGAGCCGGCTTACCTGCGTGCGACGGCGGAGTTGGCTGCTGAACTCTTTGAGGTGTCGCTTGAAGAACTCGCGGAGCGAATGGCCGAGACGACCCGGCGCTTTTATGCTTTGGAATGTGCTTGAAGTGGGCCTTCGGCGCTCGATCCGGGTGCGATAGGTTTTTTGAGGTTGGTCTAGCCGGTGGAAGATCGGGAAAACAGACGAGAAAAGACTCAGCTTTCGTCGAATTTGCGGGCGAAAAGCTCTTCGATCTCGTCGAGGAGTTTTTCAGCATTTTCGCCGGAAGCGATCGCGCGGAGTTTTGAACCTTGGCCGGCTGCGAGCATCATCAGGCCCATGATGCTTTTGCCGTTTACGAGCTCCTCATCTTTTTCAAAAAAGATGTCGGCGGAATATTTGTTGGCGGCTCTTACGATCATCGCCGCCGGACGCGCATGGATTCCCATTTTGTTTTGTACAACCAGGGTTTTTTCCATTTTCTGATTTTTCGCGTTCGATTCGCTTGTTTCCATGGATCGATTTTCTTTAAAAGGGTGCAGGTCTTCTTTGTCCGGCCACTCTGGCTCGAAGGATGATAGAACCGTAAGAGAGACTCGGCGGCGCGCAAGACTTAAACGGCGCGGCTAAAAGAAAGAGGTTTTCCCGCAAGCTTTCTATCGTTCATCGCTCAAATGTTTTTGGAACGATTGGGATGGAGCCTTTTGTGTTTGAATGAAGAGTTTTAAAACGTGTAACGTTTGAAGGGCTGAATCCGTTTGAAAAGAAATACAAGACAACGAACTATTTTGTTGTTTTGTGACGTCTCTTGTATAAAGATATCCACTTCAATCCGGAATTTAAGGATCATTTACTATGGATAAGAAACTTCAAGAAATCGAAAAATACAGGGAGAAGATAGCGGATCTTGAGCGTGAAATGGAGAATGAGCGTCGTCAGAAGCTCCTCGATCTTCACGAGCAACTCGGCTATGACAGTCGGCAAGATTTAATTGAAGCCTTGCAAAAACTTCCCGGTGGTCGCAGAGGCCGACGGACGGTTATCACTCCGGAATTGCGTTCCAAAATCTCCGATGCATTGAAGGCAGGTGAAGAAGCTGGTACTGCTATCGCCCGTCGATTTGGTGTTTCAGTTGCCACGGTTCAGAATATCAAAAAAGATCTCGGGCTCGTACAGCCACGGAAACGTTAAAAACGGGATTTACTATTACTTTACACAAGAGCGTCCGCGGGAATCGTGCGGACGCTTTTTTATTTGCTTTCGTCAAATTGTCGAAGGTCCCTAAACGAAATCGATCGTTTCGTTTATGGTGGGAAACCGATCAGGTTTCTGCAACTTCCGGAATGAAGTCGCTTTGAATCGACCAGAGCTTCGCGTAGTGTCCATTCATTTCGATGAGGCTTTCGTGCGTTCCCTTTTCGAGGATCGTTCCCCGTTGAAGGACAACGATTTGATCGGCCTTTCGAACAGTAGATAAACGGTGGGCGATGATGAGGACACTTCGATTCTTTATCAGTCGATCGAGCGCCAATTGGATTTTGTGTTCGGTGATCATATCGACGCTCGCGGTTGCTTCATCAAGAATCACAATCGGCGGATCTTTAAGAAGAACCCGGGCAATCGTCAGACGTTGTTTTTCGCCGAGACTTAAGCGAACGCCACGTTCTCCGATCTGAGTATCGAGTTCTTCGGGCAAGCGGCGGACAAACTCATCTGCGTGAGCTGCCTTCAGAACTTCCCATAGTTCTTCTTCGGATGCAGATTCGTTTGCGAGAAGAAGATTTTCCTTGATCGTTCCATCGAATAGAAAAGGTTCCTGTGCGACGATCCCGATATTCGATCGCAGATCATCGAGTCTCATTTTTCGAACATCATGACCTCCGATTGTGATTTCTCCGGAAGTCACATCATAATATCGCAACAGCAAGTTTGCGATCGTGCTTTTTCCTGCCCCGGTGTGCCCGACAAGTGCCGTTGTTTTACATGCCGGGAGGATCAGATTCAGATTTTCAATGACCTGTGAACGTTCCTCGTAGGCAAAAGAAACATTATTGAAGATAACATCGCCTGCCGGGTCTGGGAACTTTACCGGTTTTTCACATTCCTGTACACTCAGTGGATGATCGAGGATTTCCATGACGCGATCACCCGAGACGCGTCCAGTGCTTATAAGATGATTCAGTTGATTGAGTCGGCCGACCGGTTCATACAACATGGCACAGTAGGCATAGAAACTGACAAAAGTACCGGCAGACATCGTACCTTGCATCAAGAGATATCCTCCATACCCGAGAATTGCGGCGACCCCGGTGCTGGCAATGAAGTTGGTGGCGGGTCCATGGATCGACCATCTGCGCATCGATCGCAAAGTCGATTCCTTCAAGTCGACGGCGCGGGCCATGAAACGCTTTTGTTCGCGCGGTTTGAGAGCAAACGCGCTGATCAGCCGGTATCCTTGCATATGTTCGACCAGAAGTGCGTTTAACCGGCCAGCGGCCCGGCGGACCCGGCGCCAGTTTTTGCGGGTTGCTTTTGCATGATTGGCACCGAGCAATATCAGGATCGGAAGCGGGATAATCACGAGTGCAGCGAGTGTTGGTTCGAGCCAAAAGAGCATTCCGGTGACGCCGATGACCGATGCGAGTGCGACGAGGCCTTGTTCGGTGCCATCGAGAATCACCCGTTCGACGTTTTGCACATCTTCAATGATGCGGGAAGCGATTTCGCCGCTCGGATTCGTTTCATAATATTGGGCGGACATGTTCAGGAGCTTGTCGTGAACATCTTTTCTCAAATCGATCAAAACCTGCTGTTCGAGATAATTGTTTACACGAATCCGGATGCAGTTGAGAAAATCGCGTCCGAAAAAACAGGCGAGAGCTGCTCCGACGCCCCACCAGATATGCCGGGCTTCACCTTGGAGCACGATGTTGTCGATGACGTAGCGGATCACCATCGGCACCGTTATGAGAAAAGCGGTGCTTCCAATCGCTAGAAAAAGCGTTGTGGCAAAAGCCAGCCGATAGTGAAGGAAATATTTGGCGATTCGAAGAAGCGCGTTCATTTGAAAAAGAGCGACGGATAAAAAGCCTCGTCAAGGCACTGACAAAAAGTTGAGAAAATAGCCGAAGCTTCCCGAAAAAGCAAAATCGAAGAAGAGGCCGGAAGATCATCCGACGCTCCGGGAACGATTTCTTAATAAACTTTCCCCAGGGAAAATCCGATCGGCGTTTCTCAGAGGGCAGGCGGTTCAAAGGTGGCTGGAATCGCGAGTCCACGGCGTTCCAACAGCGTGCCTTCGGCGAGAAATAGTTCAATCTGTGCGATTTGGAATTCGACGCGGGCCTCGACTTCATCGATTTGGCTGGCGAGCAGATCGCGTTGGGCGAGAGCGACATCGAGCGCGGTTGACGTTCCGACCAAGAAACGATCTTGTTCCGCCTGCGCGGTTTGCTCGCGGAAGGCTCGCGTTTCGGAGGAGGCCGCGATCTGTTGACGGGAACGTTCGACCTCGTTTTTTGCCGAGGCGACATCAAAACGGATCAAATCGCGAAGATTTTCGATCGCCTCGACCGATTGTCTGTATCGTCCGCGGGCAATGAGACCTCGTCCTTTCGCGGCCCGGTTGCCGATCGCATGGGTGAGACTGACCCCGACTGTCAGGTCGTAATCGCTTCCATCGATTCGTTTGATGGAGTCAAGAAAAGTATCGGCATAACCGGAGCGTCCGAGTGTCGCAAAAAGTTCAAGTCGTGGAAGGAGGCCATTGCGTGTAACGATCACTTCGAGTTCGTCCCTTTGGAGTCGCAATTTGGCTTCGTTTAGATCGGGACGGGATTGGAGCGCGAGCGCGATCCGTTCATTGAGATCGCCGGTTGGAGCCGGGGCGCTGTCGAGGGGACTGGTGGCGGTGAGTTCAAGTTCGTGCCAATTTTCGTAATCAGGCGAAAGGAGAAGGAGGAGCCGGAGTCGTCGTTCTTCGAGAAGACTTCGGGCGTTGATCAGATCCTGTTCGCGCATCGCGGTTTCGGCGCTTGCTGCTGCTAGCTCGTTGCGGGAAAGAGCGCCGACTTCGACCCGTTCGCGGATTTCGTTGAGTTGGCGAACGGCTACTTCGTGCGATTGTTCAAAAATCGCGATCCGTTTTTCGGCCAAAACATAATTCCAGTAAGCGATTTCGACATCGGCCACCAGAGCCTCCACGTAACCGCGCAATTCAAATTCGCTGGCAACCGTATCGAGTTCGGCCTGCCGGATGGCGGCAAAGTTAACCGCGGGCCCGAAACCGCGAAGCAGTTGTTGGGTAACGGTCAGTCCAACCCGGGCGGATTGATGTTCGGGGGATCGGTCGGAGATGCTTCGATCTTGTCGAAAAGATGCTTCGACATCAGTTCCCGTTGGCAATCTTTGGCGCACGCCGACGGTGCCCCGATGACTTTCGCCTTCAAAGGAAATCCGTTGTTCGGTGGCGCGGTCGGTCTCGCTGGCGCTCTCCTCGGCATACTGATAATTGGCAAAAATCTCCGGATCGAAACGGCCTCGTTCAATTGCTTCAAAACCGCCGGCGATCAACGGATTCAGTTGCTGAATCCTGAGATCCGGATTTTGTCCGAGGGCCATCATCACGGCATCTTCCCGTGCGATCGGAAGCGGATCGGTCGGCACTTTTTTTTCAACTGGCTCCGATAAAACCGGCGGCTCTTCTTCCGATTGAACCGATCCTTCCGCTGCTGATTCAGCAAATGGATCTGCTTCGATATGCGATTTTCTCCAATTGTCCGGAGTGGTGCAGGCGGTTGATAAAAAAACGGCGAGTCCGGCCGAAAGAGAAATGAGACGCGGCAATTTTTTCATTAGGCCATCTTCCTCTTGCTTTTATCCGAGTGAAAAAAGGTGTATGCGACTGGGATGAGCACGAGTGTGATCAAGGTTGAAACGGTCAGCCCGCCGATAATTGCCCGGGCCATGGGAGCCTGTGCATCGGCACCTTCGCCGATCCCGAGTGCGAGCGGAAACAAACCGATCACGGTCGTTAAGGTGGTCATAAGAATCGGCCGGAGACGGCGCCGCCCGGCTTCTGCGACAGCCGCGCGAACTTTCCAGCCATCGGCGCGCAGCCGTCCGGCCTGATCGACGAGAAGAATCGCGTTGTTGACCACGATCCCGCCGAGCAAGATGCAGCCGATCGCGGACTGCAGGTTGAGCGTGGTGTCGGTGAGAACCAAAGTGAGAATGACCCCGATCGCGGCCAGCGGTGTCGAGAGCATGACGATGAACGGATCGCGCAGGCTTTCGTATTGGCAGGCGAGGACCATATAGACGAGGAGCAGTGCGAGCAGCAGGCTGAGCGTTAATTCTCCAAAGGCTGCCTGTTGTTCCTCGAAATCGCCGGCGATGACGAGCGAATAGCCTTCGGGGCGCGGGATTTGGTCGAGGCGCGCCTGGATATCGCGGGCGATGGCGCCGAGATCGCGACCGGAAATATTTGCGGAAACGGTCATGTAGCGCTGCTGGTTTTTGCGGGTGATTTCCAAAGGCGAACGGCTGGGAACGGTGGAGACGACGTTTCGCACGGTCACCGATTCTCCGGCGGCGGAGGTGAGTGTGAGATCGAGAACCTCGTCGAGCGACCGGCGTTCGGCATCTTGCAGTTGAACCAGAATGCGGTGGGCCTTTCCCTCAACTTGGTAATTTCCGGCCCGAGATCCGGCGATCGCGGTTTGCAGCAGTTCCGTGATATTTCGCGGGCTGAGGCCGAGGTCGGCGACTTTCGCGCGGTCGAGGCGGATTTCCTGCTGCGGCGTTCCGTCGTCGTGACTTCGGCTCGCGTCGGTGATTCCGGGAATTTCCAAAAGCTCGTTGTAAACTTGATCGGAGAGCGATTGGAGGACGTCGAGGTCAAAACCGCGGATTTCGATCTCGATGCCACCTTCCGTTCCGAGGAGGCGCTGGAGGAGAAATTGTCCTTGCGGAGCTCGCGTGCGGATTTCCATGCCGGGGATTTGTCCGGCGAGGCGGGCGCGCAGGTCGTCGGCGATTTCGGTGTTTGAGCGGGTGCGTGCTGTCGCCGGGACCAGGCCGATGCGGATTTCGCCTTGGTTGTCGCGGGCGGTGGCGATCGCCGAGACGATTTCGGGAACCGCGGGATAGACAATTTCTTCCATTTGCCGCGTCAGGTCGTCGACGATATCGAGCCGCGTGCCGACTTCCGTTTCGCCGCTGACGCGGACTTCGCCTTCATCGCTTGGTGGCATGAATTCGGTGCCGATGCGCGGCGTCAGGAGCAAGGAGCCGCCGAGCGCGGAAATCGACGCGAGGAGAACGATCCAGCGATACCGAAGCGACGCGTCGAGCAGATTTTTGTAGGCAGAGTCGAGGCGTTGAAACCACTTTTCCGAAGTGCGCCGGATTCGTGCGATGAGGCCGTCGCCTTGAGCTTCCATGACGACCGGCTTTCTCAGGAGACCTGCTGCGAGCACCGGCATAACGGTGATCGCCACTCCGAGGGAGCAGATCAGTGAAAATGCGACTACGTAGGCGAGTTCTCCGAAAAGCTGGCCCGCAACGCCGCGAATGAAAATGATCGGGAGGAAAATGACCGCTGTCGTGATCGTGCTGGCGAGGAGCGCGGGAGCGACCTCGTGAGCGCCCTTGGCGGCGGCGACGGAAGCGGTTTCGCCTTCCTCCGTTCGCCTTCGGAAGACGTTTTCCAGAACGACGATCGAGCTGTCGACCATCATGCCGACTCCGAGCGCGAGTCCGCCGAGCGTCATGAGGTTGACCGTCAGGCCGCCGAAATACATCAGCCCAAACGTCGCGATGATCGAAATCGGGATCGCGAGAGAAATTGCAACGGTACTTCGGAGATTGCGCAGGAAAAAGAGCAGGACCAGGATCGCCAGTCCACCGCCGTAAAGGACCGATTGAGCGACGTTTTGGATCGAGCGCTCGATGAAGTTTCCCTGGTCGATGACCGGCACGGCGTTGAGATTTGGATACCGCTCGTTGAGGCGGTCGATTTCGGCGAGGACGCCGTTGGCAACTTCGACCGTGTTGGCGGCCGGCTCTTTTCGGATGGCAATTCGGACCGCGCGCTCGCCGTTCAGCCGGACGTGGCGCGTGAGCCGCTGGTAGGTATCGCGGACTTGGGCAACGTCGGCAACGCGCACCGGAGCTCCGTCGCGGATGGCGAGAACGGTTTCGCTGATTTCTTCGAGGGAGGTAAATTGCGCCGGTGCGCGAAGCGTTACTTCGTAGCGGCCCTGCTCGATCGTGCCGGTTGGGCGGTCGAGGTTGGCGTCGCGCAGGGCGGTGCGGATAGCGTCGAGGGAAAAGCCGAGCGCGTTGATGCGGTCGGGATCGAGTTCGACCCGGACTTCGCGGTTGAATCCACCCCAAATATCGACTTGGGCGACACCCGGAACGCGAGAGAGGCGCTGGGTGACCTCGTCTTCAATAAGTTCCGTCAGTCGCACGGGATCGAGATCGCTGGAGATCCCGAGGATGACGACAGGGAAGGCGTTGACGTCGAACTTCCTTACTTGCGGCCGGTCGATATCGTCCGGGAGATCGTGGAGTCGATTTTCGATTGCCGCTTGCAGGTCAATTGCGGCGGCGTCGATGTTTGTTCCCCAGCCGAATGTGACGCGGATATCGCTGCGGCCTTCCTGAGCGGTCGACGTGATTTCCTCGATGTTGGGAACTGTTGAAATGATTTCCTCAAGGACCTGCGTTACCATCTGCTCCATCACTTCCGGGCTCGCGCCTTCGTAAGTGGTGCGGACGGAGGCGGTCGTCAGCTCGATGTTTGGCAGCAGGTCGATTTGGAGTCGACTGTAGGAAGCGAGTCCCAAAACAATGACGATCAGCGTGACCATCGTTGTGAAGATGGGCCGCTGGACACTCAGACGCGACAGGTTCATCCGCCGGTAACTTCCTCTTTCACGGGTGCGGTTTCGCCGGCGATTCGAATCAATGAGCCGTCGTCGATGAGCTGCTGGCCGAGAGTGACCACCTCTCCGCGGAGGGGCGGGCTTACGATCTGCAGGCGGTCTCCTTCGCGGATGCCGGCTGCGACCGGTTGCCATTGGACCGATGTTCCGTCGGGGCTGACGAGAAAGACGCCCTCGGTATCCTGGCGGGTGACGAGCGCGGCTTCGGGTACGATCACTGCATCTGGCTCGCGCTCGAGTTCGACTGTTGCCCGGACAAACATACCTGGTTTCAGACGATGATCGGCGTTGGGAATGGTGAGTTCAACCCGGGCTTGGCGCGATGTGCTTCGGAACACCGGGGCGATTCGGGCGATCATGCCTTCAAAAATTTCGCCGGGATACGCGTCGGTTGTGAGGTGGACCGCCTGTCCGGGCGTCAGCCGCGCGTAGTCCCGTTCTGTGACGTGAATTACGCCGACCAAGGGATGGATATCGACGATTCGCAAAAGTGGTTCGTTGGCGGCGACGGTTTGTCCGGCGTCGAGATATCGTTCTGCGACGAGTCGCATGCTGTCGCCTTCGGGCCATTCGGCGGTGACACGTGCGTAGGCGATCCGGATATTTGCGGCTCTGACTGCGGCTTCTGCGCGGGTGAGTTGAGCTTCGAAGACTTCGACTTTTGCTTCGGTCGCGAGCAGGTTTGTTTTTGCAGCATCGAGTTCTGAGTCGGAGGCGACGCCGCGGTCAAAAAGAGTCGAGGTTCGTTCGATTTCGCGCTGACTGATTTCGAGGGCGCTTCGGGCTTCAGCGAGATTGGCTTTGGCAACCAGTAGATCGGCTTCGACCTGGATCAGTGTTTGTTCGAGTTCGTCGCGGTCGAGGTGGGCGACGACTGATCCGCGGGTAATCGGGTCGCCGATTTCGAATAAAATTTCTTCGACGCGGCCGCTCAATTTTGGAGAAACGACAAATTCGGCTCCCGGTTCGAGCGTTCCGCTAAAAGTTCGGAGCAAGCTGATTGGGCCATGTTCGATGGGGCTTACTTTTACTGGCGCGGGTGGGCGTTCGCCGGGAGTCCGG
>DATGSL010000243.1:0-7720 GCA_035302665.1 Opitutales bacterium
GTCGCCGGGCCGGAATCAAAGGTTTTACCGAGATCTTGAAAACTTTACGCGGACGGAAATTTGACGCCGTCTGGGACATGCAAGGTTTGCTGCGAACAGGCCTGATGACGCTGGCTGCTCGTTCTCCCGAAAAATGGGGTCGAAACGACGCACGTGAAGGTTCCGGATTTTTTTACAACCGTCGAATCGAACTTCCGCGCGGCGAAGGCCCCCATCATGCGCTGGCAATTTAGCAAGGTTTTGCCCGGAGTTTCGGCTTGGATGACGAAATCACCTATCCGCTCAACCTTCGGCGAGGACCAAATTTCCCATGGGAACCCTTTTTCGAAGGCGATCCCGGAAAACGCTTTGTGATTTTCACCGACAGCCGCGGAGTTGAAAAAGAGTGGAAAGGTTTCGAAGCATTGACCCGCCTGATTTGGGAAAAAATCCCCGACAGCCGCGTCGCCTGGTGCGCAGGACAGAAAATCGAGCTCGATAACGTACCTGAAGGACGATTCCTCAATCTGACCGGCTGTCCGCTAGACGAAATGATTGAACTCGTCCGCCAGCCCTCCGTTTTCATCGGAAACGACAGCGGCCCGATGCACCTTTCGGCCGCTTTCGGAAACCGTGTTTTGGCAATCTTCGGACCGACTTCCCCTCTCCGCTTCGGCCCTTGGCCAATCGATTCGTCGCGCACGAAAAACGTCGTCGCTCCAGGAGGTGTTCTAGCCAATCTCGAACCGAAAACCGTGTTGGACGCATATATCGAACTCAAGAACCGCTGACCCGACACGACTGAATTAATCCAAAAGAAAAAATTCAGCGTTTTTGGAATTCATCTGGAAATATTGGTGTTCCGTTTTCGTTTTTTGAACGCGGTAGTTGAAACCGTTTTTTGGAAATGGGGAACAACAACGTCTCTAATGACGTTACTCATGCGTGTTTCCCAGGTGTATTTCTTTTCAAAAGTCTCTTTCGCCTGCTGCCCGAGGCGATGGCGAAGAGCCTCGTCATTTTGAAGACGCCTTAGCTGAGACTCCCACTCATCTAAATTGCTGGGATCGCAAAGCAGTGAGTTAACTTCATCAGTGAGAATTTCGGTCAAAACCGGAAGATTGGAGGCTAATATCGGACGTCCCACAGCCATATATTCGAATAACTTCAAAGGAGAAGTGAATGAACCGATGTCATTCCCGCCCGAAATCCGCACCGAACGCTGATTCGGAAGGAGAAAAACATCAAAATCATCCTTCATGAGTTCGATTTCCTTCTGGGTCAAATATCCTGTAAAGCAAACATTCGTTCCTGCTCCATACTTACGCCTTACCTCTTGAATGGATTTCGGATCGCCGCCAATAACCGTAAACTGAATGTCAGAACAGCGGTTCGCGAGCGGAAGAACGATTTCGATACCTTTGCCAGAATAAAAACTACCGATGTATCCGACTTTAAATGCACCTTCATGATCGGCGCCCCGCCTTTTCAATTCGTTCTTCCTTCTTCTGGCACCATCCGGAGCAACAATGATTTTGCTGGCAGGTAAATCGTATTGATGAATCACAAAGTCGCGCAACGCTTTCGTAATTGTTACAACTGCGAGAAGCGATTCATCGTCAACCATCCGTCTCAGCACCTCGATCTGTCGCTCCTCATCGGATCCGAAGAAAGGCTGGTGGATCTCGAATAAAGTTGGCAGCCCACTTTGTGTCGCACATTCAGCCGCGTGCAGGTTCCGAGTCCACACCAAATCAAAATCCTCCCTGACCATTTGCCGAATAATCGACTTCCATCGGCTTTTCCGATCCCGCTTGCCAAAGCCTCCATTGAAATACCGCCGGATTCCAAAAGTTCGCTCGGTATTATAATAATCGTAAAGATCGATCGACCACCGGCTCGGAATCTGTTTTGTTCCCCAAAAACCGACCAGCAAAACCTCGTGACCTTGCTTTCCCAGTGCCTCCGCCGCATGCATCACGTGAATACTGTTTGCGCTTTGAGTCGGCAATCTGGAGTCGGACAAATATGCAATTTTCATGCTTAGGACTTCGGTGGACACCTGAATGCCGAATCCGATTCGGTGTTTCGCCTCAGCTTTAAGTCACTTTGACGTATTAAATAGATTCCTCAAGAAAAAATATCGATCCTTGACGACCAAAACCAAGACAATAAAACCATACGGATGCGCAAAGTGGATCGAAAATTCAGGTTGGCTCGAAAATGGTCGAATCAAGAGCTGAAAAAGTTTTCACATTTTTTTTCAGGGAAAATAGTCAATGTTTCAGCGGGAAGTAATCTCGACAAAGAAGGCTCCAGCTATGATACTTACTTCCCCAAAGCAAGAGAGTTTTGGCTGACAAACTACTCACCGGGAAGTTTTCGCGGATTTGAAGGGCGTTCGCACGAAATCCTTCTCGATCTTACACAAGAGCTTTCACAAGAATACGAGAAGGCGTTTGATGTTGCTTTCAATCATACCACACTTGAGCACATATTCGATGTTACAATGGCATTTCGAAACATATACAGGCTCTCGCGAGATGCTGTAATCATCGTCGTTCCTTTTGCACAAGAGCAACATGAAAACGAAGGTTATCTTGACTATTGGCGCTTCACTCCGACATGCATCAGAAAGCTCTTTTCAATAAATGGATATACGGTTATGTATGAGTCGTCCAATAATGATTTCAATGCTTCAGTTTATCTCTTCTTTATCGCTGTTCGCCAACCTGAAGTATGGATAGATAAATTCCCCTTGCATCGTCCGATTGAAAAGGCAGCGAATTGGATCGGGTCACGAAAGAATCTGATTAGCCGCCTCCTTTCTTAAAGGAGATATTAAGTTGGGCGTTTATATTTAACCTTCTGCGTAATTATATTACATAGATCAGATATACAGAAAAAACCCATAAAACCTAATGCAGGTAAAAACTTCGACGTCCTGAATATATGTCTTCGAAAACGCCCACTCTTATCCACACTGAGGCCTCCTTGGGATGGGGCGGCCAGGAGATCCGGATCTTAACGGAATGTAAATGGTTCCGGGACAAAGGCTTCCGATGCATCTTAATGGCGAACATCGATTCGCGAATCTTCAAGGCATTCGAAGCAGAAGGCTTCCAATGCATCTCTGTTGATTTTAAAAAAGGAACTCAACTCGGAGATTTTTTTCGCTGTTACAAGCTCTTCAAGAAGCTGAAACCGGAACTAGTCGGCACGCACTCCAACATCGATACCCGGGTAGCTTTGGCAGCTGCAACGGCAGCCGGCGTTGCCCGGAGGGTGCGCTACCGTCACGTGAGTGTTCCTGTAAAGACTTCTCCTTGGAACCGTCTCATTTATCGGAAATTCGCCACGTCGATCATCACCACCGCAAACTCGATTACCGAGGACTTAACAACAAAATTCTCGTTACCTGAAGGCTTTGCACAAACAATTTCCACTGGCGTAGAGGACACTTCGACCACTGATCGGTGCGATGCTCGACAGGCAGTGCTCCGGAAACTCGGATTATCCGATTCATCGGTTCTAATCACTCAGGTTTCCGTCTTGCGAGGATGGAAAGGACATCGCGATCTGATGGCGGCCTTTAACATTTTGGCTGAATTCAATCCCGATCTGCACCTCGTTCTCGTCGGCGGCGGACCCGGCCTCAAATATCTTCCCGATGAAGCAGCCCGATTCGCTGCGCGTGATCGAATCCATTTTCTTGGTCATCAAAAAGATCCGTATCGTTTCTTTAAAGCCGCAAATGTCGTGACGCTTGCCAGCACTGGCGGGGAAGGAGTTCCGCAAAGCGCGCTCCAATGTTTCGCCTGTGGTTCTCCATTTGTCGGTACACGCGTCGGCGGCATTCCGGATATCACTGTTCATGGAGAAAACGGCCTGCTGGTTTCTCCAAATGCACCGGAAGAACTTGCTGGAGCGATAGAAAAAATCCTCACAAACCCCTCATTAGGAGCCTCTCTTGCCAAGAACGCCCGTCGAACATTTGAACAGATCGGATCGATCTCGCACATGGGCGATCGTCTCCGGAAGTTTCTGGATCTATGAATCTGCTTCAATTACTGCAAACGCCAGATATCCGATGAAATTACTTCTCTGCCGCAAAGGATGGTCGCCGACCGGCGGATCGGAACGATATTTACAGCGTTTCGCCAAAGGATTGGTTGAGGCGGGTATCGAGACGACGCTCGTGGCGGATAGCCGTTGGCCCGAATCCGAGTGGACAGCAGGCGATATCGAACGGGTTCGATCGACCGATCCCAACGAATTCGTCCGGGAGGTGATGGCAATCAAAGCCAGATATCCGAGCGCGTACCTCTTTTCCATGGAGCGCTTACCCGGTGCAGATCTGATTCGAGCCGGTGATGGACTTCACTCTGCCTGGTTGGATCGGCTGGCTTCCGAAGAGGGACGACTCTCGGATTGGTGGCGAAGGCGACGCAAGAAGCATCGACAATTGCTCAAGCTTGAAGATCAGTTATTCGCCGATCCGGCCCTGCGCGTCGTCGCGAACAGCCGAATGGTGGTCCACGAATTGATGGAGCGTTATTCTATTTCCGAAAACCAGATCGCGGTTATTCCAAATGGATACGATCCGGTGGAGTTCAATGAAGAAGAAGTGTTGAAAAAACGCGAAAGCCTGCGGTCGAAACTCAGTATTCCGGAAAACGCAGTCGTTTTTCTCTTCGTCGGCTCCGGCTGGAAACGCAAAGGCGCCCAACTGCTGGTAGACGCATTTCGCAAGATGGATCACCCCAATGCATGGCTTGCACTGATCGGCAAGGGTCGCGCCAAACGCGTGCGCCATCCACGAATCCATCTCGCAGGACCGATGCTCTCGCCTATCGACTGGTTTCTCGCTTCCGACGTTTTCGTACTTCCGACGCTCTATGATCCTTTTTCCAACGCATGCCTGGAAGCTGCAGCCTATGGATTACCCGTGTTAACCACCGATGGAAACGGGTTTGCCGAGGTTCTGGAAAAAAGTCCCACCGCCGGAGAAATAGTACCTCTCCCTCGAACGACCGATACATGGTCGACCGCAATGCAGCGCTGGATGGACCTCGATCGGCGCCATGCAGCCAAAGGTCCCTTGCAAAATATCCGAAATCATTTCACCGTCCGCCGCAACGTGACGGCTACAATAGATTTCATCCGAAAAAGTTTTCCATGAGCAGTCCTCTCCCGATTAGTGTTTGCATGATGTGCCTCAATGAGGAAAGACACATGCCAAAAGTGCTCGCGCGGGTTTCCGATTTCGCGGAATGGATCGTACTCGACACCGGAAGTACCGACCGCACGGCAGAAATTGCCCGGGATTACGGAGCAACGGTCCGATCGGCCAAATGGGAAGGTTTTTCACTTACCCGCCGTCGCCATTTTGCGATGGCGACTCAACCGTGGATACTTTGGATTGATGCCGATGAAGAGGTCACCGAAGAAATGGTGACGGAACTCCGCGAGCTTTTTGCGAAAGGTCCTAAACATGCCGCCTACCGGATCAATCGCGTGATGTTTTTCGAAAATCGCTGGATCCGATTCGGCGATTGGTACCCTGATCGGGTGATCAGATTATTTCGGGCTGATGCTTGGTCGCTGCCGGTTAGAGAAGTGCACGAAGCAGTAGAAATCAGAGGAGCCGTTGGCAATCTGCAGAGCGAACTACCCCACTACTCCTATACAAACTGGGCAGATCGAAAGCAGAGATTGCTAAAATACAGCGAACTTTGGGCAAAACAGGAGATCGCGAAAGGTAGAGATTGCCTACCATTTGAAGGAGAACTGCGGGCAGCCTGGAGATTCATTCGAGGTTATTTTCTTAAACGAGGAATATTGGGCGGAAAAACCGGACTGAAGATCGCATTATCCTGTGCACAAGAGGTCTTAGAAAAATATCGGGCGCTAAAAAGGCTCTCACAGAGCAACAACACTTGAGAGATACAGGCCAACTTAGACCATTTTCATATCGACTCATATGAAAACGAAAATTCACCTAAGCGAAAATTTCCAAAGCCCGATTTGGCAAGAATGGATGAAAAAACTGCCGGAATTAATCGAGCATTTGCCCGAGTCGCAGCTCATCTACAAAGGCCGCAACCGAATTTACCGCGTCAACCACGAAGGTGAATGGTTTGTTATCAAACATTTCTCCAATCGCGGGCCGTGGAAAAAACTCGTTTATCGAGTTTCCAGCGGGAAAGCGCGGCGCTCCTTCCTCCATTCCACGGCCCTGATCGAAGCCGGTCTCCATTCTCCAGAACCGATCGGCTGGAGAGAAGATTGGCGAAACGGTTTTCTGGAAGAAAGCTTCTTCGTCTGCCGACACGTTCCCTATACCTACACGCCCCGCGCAATCCGGTCTCAGCAGGAGATCGATTGGCGGCCCCATGTCGAAAATCTCGCACGGACCATCGCCCAAATGCACGAAGCAGAGTTGCTGCACCTTGACCTGACACCGGGAAATATCCTTTTCGTTAAAGAAAAACCGGACGATTGGCCGATCTATTTTATCGATAACAACCGGATGAGCTTC
The DNA here is from genome assembly GCA_035302665.1 of Opitutales bacterium. Taxonomy (GTDB): domain Bacteria; phylum Verrucomicrobiota; class Verrucomicrobiia; order Opitutales; family T3Sed10-336; genus DATGSL01. The sequence continues at coordinate 6,521 of DATGSL010000243.1, forward strand.
GGAAAGATCGGTTTGCGAAAGGGTATCCGATCGCTTTTACAGCCAGGCATCGAAGGCGCGCTTTTAGAACCGTTCATCACTGCGTACGGCAAAACACGCGGATTCGATCAGGCCGATTGCCAGCGCCTCTACAACCGACTTCTCATCAGCTACCAACGGAAGTGGAAAATCAAGAACGCCACCCGCCCCTGGAGAAGAAAAATCGGACTTTAACCTGTATAATTCACGACTTGGATTCACATTTAGTCGTGCAGCCGACGCCACGCGTCGATCACAGCATCAGGCGGAATATCAGAGACGCGACTCTTCTCTCCTCGCTGACCACCAAGAACTTCAATTGCACCCGGACCTAGAGGATGCCAACTGGATATAGATACGTTACCAAACAAAACCACCAATGGACAGCCCAACGCAGCAGCAGCATGAGCCGGCCCTGTATCGACGGAAACCATGCTGTGAGCCTGCTCCAAAAGCGCTAACAACCGTGGAATCGGCAAGTCACGCGCCACATTGAGAGCCTGTTTCGTCCCGCCCAGCGCATTTCGGATATCTTCCAGCAACGGATATTCCCGAGGCGAACCACAGAGCAGCAAATGAGCATCACCTGGGAGTTCCTCCAACACCGCACGCCCTACCTTGGCCCAATGCTCCGGATCCCAATGCTTAGGATGATCGGCAGTCATCAACTTTCCCCGCTTGTGAGTCCGCTTATTCCCTGGCTGAAATAACACAAGTGCCCCCTTCAAGCCCATCTCCGCGCGCCAGTTTTTGAAATCCTCGCGAGCCGCCTCCGACACCACCAATCGCGGCAAACGGAACAAAGCCGGGTCAACCTCACGCACCGGATAATTCCGAGCAGGATTCCTCTGCCCAAAAATCATCCACCGATCAGGCCAAAGCATCGGCTCACTTCGGTTTTCATCAGAATAATCAACAAGATCCTCCTGCAATACTCCGCCACGCTCTAACAATCGACGGGTTTCCAACGTCACGTCGCACAAATACACAGGTCCGCGCCGCCGATTCCGCAGCCAACGAACAAGTTGCCATTGGCTCGGACACAATAAATACGGCGTCTTTCGGCTACGAAGCACCTGCATATGCCCCAGACTCGGTTCGCTCGCCAGCAAGGGCACCGTCCAAGCTCCGGAGCTGATCAGATCAACCGGAGAGCCATAACGCGCGGCAAGCAGGCGCAAC
>DATGSL010000244.1:0-5921 GCA_035302665.1 Opitutales bacterium
AACAATCTCCGCCAAAAGCGCGATCCAGAGAACAACGGCCGATCCGATCAAAAGCCCTACGATTGATGCCAAACCGGCACGAAGATTGTCGAGCAACAGTACTCCCGAATCAAAGCCGTGCAGGGCCGGGACAAGAATTGAAAGAACGACACCGGCAACCGCTCCGCCGATTGTGAACCGGTCCGGAATGATCATGTGATCGAAATCGATAAAGGTCGCGCAAATCAAAAGCGCGCAAAAAAACATTCCACAAAAGGCAACCAGCGGCGAAAAGGACCACCAGCAAATCAAAAAGAGCACCCCGGTCAGCAACTCGATAAATGGGTACCGGATGCTGAAGGGTCGACCGCAACAACGGGCACGCCCTCGAAGAAGAATCCAACTGACGATCGGAATATTGTCGTACCAGGCGATCGGTTTTCCGCAGCTGCAGTGAGAGCCGGGCGTAACAACCGACTTCTCCTCGGGAATGCGATAAATGCAGACGTTGAGAAAACTCCCGACGATCGCCCCAAACACAAAGGAAATGATCAGGAAGACCGCCGGAAATTGCTCGTTCAGAGCTGCGTATGCCTCAAGCATAATTTTGGGGAAGACGGAGGAACGATTCTCCTAAGCGCGTTCCCGCCCTACGTAGGAACCGTCCGCCGTATTGATACGAATGATTTCCCCTTCTTTAATAAAGAGCGGAACCTGAACCACCAATCCGGTTTCGAGCGTGGCCGGTTTTTGCACATTGCTCGCTGTATCTCCGCGAACTCCCTCCGCCGACTCGGTGACCTTCAACGCCACCGATGTGGGCAGCCGAATCTCGATCGGTCTGTCGTCAACGAAAAGCACATCCACTTCCGCATTTGGAACCAGATAATTCTTCGCATCTCCGACCAAATCCGCCGGGAATTCGAGCGTCTCGAAGCTTTCCGGATCCATGAAGTAAAAGACGTCCCGGTCTTCGTAACTGAACTCCAGTTTCCGCTGACTCGTCGTCATGATCTCCACACTCTCCGTGCTCGAAAAACGAACAGTGTTGCTTTTGCCGGTCCGAAGATTTCGGACGACTGCCTGAACAAAAGCCCGCAAATTCCCCGGCGTGCGATGATTCATCTCCAGGACAAGATGCGGATCGTTGTTGTAGTTGATGACGTTCCCTTTACGGATATCGTTGGCTTGCGGCATATTTAAGAAATGGTTGGAAAAACGCGAAAGTATCGCCTCCCGATGCTATTCTGTCAACCGGCCAGAAGGCGGCTGATCGATCGAGTTTCAGGCTCGGCCAAAGAGTCCGGTCGATGACCGGCCGGGGCCGCTCGACGGACCGGCCTTAAATAAAGCCTCGCCCGTCGAGTGCGGTGAGAAAAGCTTAAGCTACCCGCTCGGCTACGAGTTCGATCGGATTCGGGCGTTTTGGCGCTAAACGGTAAGCCGTTTTAAAGTATTCAAGCGCATCTTCGAGTTTCGATTCATCGTTATAATGAATCATCATCAATGCCTCGCCCTGTTTCACCTGAGCGCCGACTTTCTTCAATTCGGAAACACCGACGGAATGATCGATCTGGGAAGCACCTCCATCCCGGCCGGCACCGAGAAGGCTCACGCCCCGCGCAATCATTGCCGCATTGATGGTGTGAACGTATCCGCGTTTCGGAGCGGGAAGTTTCCGGACGTGTTTCGCAACCGGGAATTTCTCTGGATCGTCGATGTAGCTCGTATCGCCCCCCTGGGCGGCCACCATTTCTTTAAATTTCTCCAGTGCCGTGCCATCCTCCAAATGGCGCTCCACGGTCTGCTTTGCCGAAAGGGTCGAACCAGCCACGCCGGCAAGACGAACGATCTCCATCCCGAGCTTCAGCACCAACTCCTGCAAGTCCTCCGGCCCTTCGCCTTTGAGTAGCTTGATCGCTTCCTGAACTTCGAGAGCGGTTCCAACAGCATCTCCGAGCGGTTGGTTCATGTCGGTAACGAGTGCGACGCAGCGGCGCTTCAAAGAGCGGCCGACGCGGGTCATCGAACGGGCCAATTGTTTCGCCTCCTCCTGATCCCGGATAAAGGAGCCGTTGCCCCACTTCACATCGATCACCACTCCTTCGGCGCCTTCAGCGAGCTTTTTACTCAAAACACTGCCGGTGATCAAAGGCAGACTTTGGATCGTCGCGGTCGCATTCCGAAGCTCGTAAAGAATCGCTTCGACAGGGGAAATTTCCTTGTTTTGCCTCGTGATCGCGCAACCGACGTCCGTCAGCTGCTGAACAAACTCATCGATGCTCAGATTTGTGTTGATCCCGGGAATCGAGCTCAACTTATCGAGAGTGCTGATAATAAAATCTTCGTCGATCCCGGACATCGTCGGCATGATGACGCCGGCGGCAGCAGCGAGTGGGACGAGGACCAGGGTCGTTTTGTCACCGACGCCTCCGGTCGAATATTTATCGATCTTCGGTTTGGAAAGATGGGAGAGATCGATCACTTCGCCCGAAAGCATCATCTCCTCGGTCAACGTCGCCGTCTCCTGGGCCGACATCCCTTGGAAATAAATTGCCATCGCCAGCGCCGCCATCTGGAAGCGTGGCATCTCTTCGTCTAAAATCGAATCGATGATGTAACGGATCTCTTCCTGAGTAAACTCTCCTCCATCACGCTTCTTTTCGATTAAATACGAATAAGATGGTTTTATAAACTTACGCCCCGGAATTACTTTCTTTCTCATACTTTATACGTCTTACAGCGCAGCAGGTATACTACTTAAATGTAAGCCTCTTAGTATAAGCTTATTGCAACGGGTCTGTCGAGATAATTTTAAAAATATCGGTTGCGGGCGCGTAAAAAGTTTAATAGTACGGCCATTTTCTTAAACCACAGCCCCGTCGAAATCGGGACTTTTTCCCGAAAAACCGAGGTCCGTTCAGGCCCAGCCGGTCACGGCATCAAACCGGCAGCCGGCTGTTGCTGCGAAATGCAATGCAAGGTCCCGAGACCGAGAACCAGATCGACGCAATCGATCGGAATGACTTTCCGATCGGGGAAACAACCCTGAAGAACTTCCTCCGCGCGGCCGTCGAATTCGGGCTGACGAAAAACCGGCAAAAGAACGACGCCGTTGATCAACAGGTAATTCGCGTAACTCGCCGGCAAACGTTCGCCATCGCAATAAACCGGCGCCGGCATCGGCAAGGTCTGAATCTCATACGGCCTGCCATCGCGCGTCCGGAAGCTCTGTAGGCGCTCGAGATTTTCGCGGAGAATCGCATAATTCTCGTCCGATTCGTTTTCCTCCACAACCGTCACAAACGCATCCGGGCGGTAAAAACGGGTCAGATCATCGATATGGCCATCGGTATCGTCGCCAATAATCCCATCGCGCAACCAAAGGATCCGGTCGACGCCAAGTCCATCGCGAAGATTTTGCTCAATCTCGTCGCGGCTCAGTTCGGGATTCCGGTTTTCATTCAAAAGACACGATTCTGTCGTCAGCAACTGGCCCGCACCATCGACCTCGATCGCACCGCCTTCAAGAACCATCGACATCTCAAAGCGCCGCATACCAAGGGCATCGGCGATCCTCTTCGGAATCTCATTGTCCTTATCGAAGGGGGGATATTTTTCGCCCCAAGCATTGTATTGCCAATCGGTGATAGCGACTTCGCCCGTTTCATCGTTTTTCACGAAAATCGGACCGTGATCGCGGCACCAACTGTCGTTGATCGGATGGTCAAAAAGCTCTACCTGCCCGAGATCGGCACGTGCCGAATTCAACAAACGCGTAATTTCACGATGAAGTTTTGCTTCGGCATTGATCCGGACGATTTGAAAACGCGAAATCGTCGCTGCGATTTCAGCAAATTTTTCCGGAATCGGCTCAAAATGTCCGGGCCACGTGTCCCAATTGATCGGCCAGGAAAGCCAGATTGCCTCCTGGCGTTCCCATTCGGCAGGAACGCGAAATCCGCAAGATGAAGGTGTATCCATGGAAGCCTTTTGCGAAAACCAGCCGGAAACTCAATCGAGAAGGAAACGTTTTTGCAGATCCCCGTAAGTTTCGATCCTCCGGTCGCGGAAGAAAGGCCAGTTGCACCGGATATCATCGATGACACTCAAGTCGCACTCGACCTGCAAGATTTCCTCCTGATCGATGGAAGCTCTTTTCATGATCTGTCCATACGGATCGGCGGCGAAAGACTGTCCCCAAAATTCGAGATTGTCCTCCATCCCGGTCCGGTTCGGAGCAAAGACGTAGCAACCGTTGGCAACAGCATGCCCGCGCTGAACCGTTTCCCAGGCTGTGTGCTGAGCGACACCATATTGCGCCTTTTCGCGCGGAATCCAGGCAATCGCAGTCGGGTAAAAGAGCATCTGAGCGCCCGACATCGCCGTCAAGCGAGCCGCTTCCGGATACCATTGATCCCAACAGATCAGGACGCCGATTTTTCCAAAACGGGTCTTCCAAGTCCGATAACCGAGGTCGCCGGGAGTAAAATAAAACTTTTCGTGGAAAAAAGGATCTTCCGGAATGTGCATCTTCCGGTATTTGCCGAGGTAAGATCCATCGGCATCGATAATGGCAGCCGTATTATGATAGACGCCCTGCCCCCGTTTTTCGAAAAGGGACGCAATAATGACGCAGTTTTCTTCGGCGGCAACCTTCGACAAAACCTCCGTCGTCGGACCCGGAACTTCCTCCGCCAGCTTGAAAAGCTTCACGTCCTCCGTCTGCATAAAATACGGCGTCAGGAAAAACTCCTGGAGACAGACGATATTCGCTCCGCCAGCGGCAGCCTCACGGATTTGCCCGACCGCTTTTGCGAGATTTTCGTCTTTATCCCAAGTGCAACGCGACTGAACCAATGCAACCTGAACTTTCATCTGCGGGAAGTAGATCAGTAAACAACTTTATTCAAGGGATATTCGATAATTCCCTCCGCGCCCAGTTCCTTGAGCTGCGGGATGATCTCCCGCACGGTCTGACTTTCGACAATTGTCTCCAAAGCCACCCAGCCATCGGTCGTAAGCTGGGAAATGGTCGGATTGCGCAAAGCGGGCAATCGATCGAGCAATTTCTGCACTTGGCTTTCAGGTGCATTGAGTTTCAGTCCGACTTTACTTTGAGCTTCAAGCGCGGCGGTCAGAAGCAGGGCCAAACTCTCGATTTTCTTACGTTTCTCCAGATTCTCCCAACTTTCGCGATTGGCGACGAATTTTGTATTCGTTTCGATCAGCGTCTCGACAATCCGAAGCTTATTTGCGCGCAGGGACCCACCGGTTTCAGTCAGATCAACAATCGCATCGACCAGATCGGGAACCTTTACTTCCGTAGCACCCCATGAAAATTCAACTTCTGCGTTTACATTGTGCTCCGCGAGAAATTTCCGGGTAATATTGACGACTTCGGTCGCGATGCGCTTCCCCTCAAGATCCTTAACCGACTGGATCGACGATTTTTCGGGAACCGCCAGCACCCAGCGCGAAATATTACGCGAAGCACGGCTGTAGATAAGATCGCAAACCTCGACAACATCCGAATCGTTTTCAACGATCCAATCGCGGCCGGTCAGTCCACAATCAAAATATCCATGCTCGACATACCGGCTGATCTCCTGAGCGCGGACAAATCGCCCGCTCAGTTCCGGATCGTCGATCACAGGTCTGTAAGAACGGGGATTTGTCGTAACTTTAAAACCAGCCTTCTGGCATAGATCCAGCGTGGCTTTTTCCAAGCTTCCTTTCGGAAACCCGATCATGAGCAATGGTTGAATAGTATCCGACACTCGTTCAAAACATCCTTAAAGCCCGGCGTAGACAAGCCATTTCTTTTGACAGCACCCGGCAGTATCCTAAATTCGAGCTAACTATGAAGGACTTCCTGCCTTTGATATTCACAAAAGTTCCGTTTTTGGAATATTTTCCCTGGGAAGAGCGGGGATCTCTCT
>DATGSL010000245.1:0-7381 GCA_035302665.1 Opitutales bacterium
GAGATCGTGTGGGATCCGGTCTGGAATCCGCAAATGATTTCCGAAGAAGGAAAAAAGAAGCTCGGTTTGATCTGAGTTTTTCCCTTCCGACGCCGATCTAACCGCTGCCGGAAAAACGCCAAAAGGCAGAAGTTCCGGAAAAAGACGGTTTTGCATCGAAAGTAAAGCGGAGAGTGGTAAACTTTGTTTGCTTATGTTTACCAGATTCGCCTTTTATCGGTTCGCCGTGGATGTCCGGCACGCGCTCCTTTTTGCGGTTACCGCCTTTTTCATCGGTGTTTCCGCACCCGTTCTGCAATCGGCGGAGGAAAATCGAGATTTGGCCGAACCGTGGCCGTTTAAGCTCAGCGATCTTGAGCCTGATCCGTCGGTTACTTGGGGAGAACTCGAAAACGGTGTTCGTTATGCGATCATGCCGAATTCGGAGCCGCGCGATCGGGTCAGTCTGCGGCTTTACATCGGTTCCGGATCGCTTTCGGAGAAGGAGGATCAGCTCGGGCTCGCGCATTTGCTCGAGCATATGGCTTTTAATGGCACCGAAAATTTCGGCGCGAGAACACTGATCGAATATTTCCAACGGCTCGGGATGGCGTTCGGTGCCGATACGAATGCGTACACGAGTTTCGATCGGACCGTTTATATGATTGAGCTTCCCGATTCGATGGAATCGTCGATTGCGGAAGGTTTGCTGGTTTTGCGCGATTACGCCGGTCGAATGCTTTTGGAGGAATCGGAAATCGAGGCGGAGCGACGGGTCGTTTTAAGCGAAATGCGGACGCGCGACTCGGTCGGTTATCGGACAGCTCTTGCGGAATATGCGTTCTTGTTGCCTGAATCGATCGTTCCCAACCGGTTTCCGATCGGCACGGCTGAGGTTGTCGGCAATGCGACCCGGGAATTGTTGCTCGATTTTTACGACGCTTGGTATCGACCGGCAAACACGGTTATCGTAGCGGTTGGCGATGTAGAGCCTGAAAAAATGGCCGAGTTGATCGGGGATCAGTTTGCCGATTTCAGCGCGCGCGGACCCGCTCGGGAGAAACCAGATCTCGGGCAAGTTGTCGCCGATGGATTGCAGGTGAAATTGCACACCGAGATGGAGGCACCGAATACGCGCGTTTCGATTCAAACGATGATGCCGATCGATCCGCAGCCTGATACGCTGGAACTCCGGGTGGCTCGGATGCATCGCAATGCTGCGATGCAGATTTTGACCCGGCGGCTCGATACACTTTCACGGCAGGAAGATGCTCCCTTTTCGCGTGGAAGTGCGTCAGCCTACGAAATGTTCCAGTTCGCCAGCAATGCGTCGATCGACCTTACGTGCGAGCCGGAAGAGTGGGAGGAAGCACTTCAGGTGGCGGAACGGGAATTGCGGAGGGCGTTGCTTCACGGTTTTCAGGAGTCGGAATTGGAGGAAATAAAGGCCGATCTGCTCAATGCTTACGAGGAGGCCGAACGCCGTTCGGGAACCCGCAAATCGCCCGGGTTGACGGAGTCGATTATCCGCAGTCTTTCGCAAAATTATGTTTTTACGAGTCCGCAAACCGAATTGGAACTGATGCGTCCGAAGATCGAAGCGATGACGGTTGACGATGCACTTTTTGCGTTGCGGGAGAGTTGGTCGCCGAAAGGAAGATTCGTTTTTGTGACCGGAAATCTTTCGTTGGAAAATGCGGAAGAAGCCATTTCACAAGCGTATCAAGCGAGCCGCAATCTTCCGGTCGAACCGATGGAAGAGTGGACGGGAGCGGAGTTTGCCTACACCGATTTTGGTCCGGCGGGAGAAATTGCCGAACAACGTTATGTCGAAGACCTCGATCTTTATCAGATTCGTTTTGAAAATGGTGTTCGTTTGAATTTGAAACAAACCGATTTTCAGGCGAATGCGATTCAAACGCAGATTCGTTTGGGGGCGGGTCAGCTGACGGAACCGGAGGAAATGGAAGGCGTTGCGTTGCTTTCGAGTCTCACTTTTAACGCTGGCGGGCTCGGTGAACATAGTGCGGACGATCTTCGCCGGATTTTGGCGGGAAGGAACGCCGGTGTCGGTTTTAGCGTCGGAGAAGATGCCTTTTTGCTCGCCGGCTCGACAACGCCCGCCGACCTTTTGCTTCAGTTGCAGCTGATGGCGGCTTACTTATCCGATCCGGGCTATCGTCCGGAAGCGCTCCGCTTGGCGCGGAATCAGTTGCGGGAGATTTACCGAAGCAGTCGCCACACGGCTGAAGGAACTTTGCAGGCGAAGGTTTCCCGATTTCTTGCCAGTGGAGATCATCGGTTTGGACTTCCGCCGGAAGAGAATCTGATGAATCTCGATTTAGATGACGTGCGGAATTGGCTGCGCGAGCCGCTCGAGAGCGGATATCTCGAATTGACGCTGATCGGTGATCTATCCATCGAAGAGGCGATCGAAGCGGTTGCTCAAACGGTCGGTGCGTTGCCGGAGCGTCAGGCGGAAAAACCGAGATTGGAGGAGCTTCGGCGGATTCAGTTCCCGGTCGATGCATCGGAGCGGGAATTCTCTTTTGAGTCGGAACTTCCGAACGGATTTGCGCTTCTTTACTGGCCGACGGATGATATGTGGAATATCGGGCAAACCCGCCGTCTGCAAATTTTGGCGCGTGTTTTTTCGGATCGGCTGCGGATCCGGATTCGCGAAGAAATGGGCGATGCTTACAGTCCGTATGCGGTGAGCCGACCGAGCGATACGTACGAAGATTATGGGCTCTTTTACGCTGTTATCGGCATAGCGCCCGAACGAGCGCGAGAGGTAGCGGAGGTTGTTCTGGAAATCGCCGCCGATCTCCACGAAAATGGTGCGACGCTCGACGAGTTGGAGCGAGCACTGAAGCCGATTGTCGCCTCGCTGCCGAGAACGCTTCGCGAAAACAATTATTGGATGAGTTCGGTTTTAGGAAGTTCTCAGGAATATCCGCAACGCCTCGATTGGGCGCGGGAAATGGTCGACGATTACGCAAGTATCACAACCGAAGAGATTACATTTTTAGCAAAAAAATATCTGCATCCGGATCGGGCGATCGAGGTTTACGTCCTTCCGGTAGATGAGGAATCGATCAATCGGTAACGATCACGCGGGCCGTTGCGCTCGTTTCATCCGAGTGAACGGTCAGCGTTGTTTCGCCCAGTTTGCGCGCGTGTAGCAGGTTTGTTTTCGGATCGAAAGTGGCAATCGATTCATCGGCGATTTTCCACTCGGTTGCCGCCGGATACCTGAGTGGAAATTTCACGATTTCATCCGGGGCGACACCGACCGCGTCGACCTGGACCTTTTCTCCTATTTTTGCCGCGATTTCTGCCGGTAGGTCGATTCGGTCTAGAAGCGGAATGGCCTGATAGCTGATATCGCGGCCGTCGACCGTGACGATCATGTAGTGAAAGAAACCGCCTTGATCGGGTTGCATGTAAAGCGGACTTCCGCCCCCGGCCGTTGTGATATATTCGACTCCGTCAAAAGGACGTCGGTCAAATCCGTGAACATGACCGTTGAAAACGTAGATATTGTCGAATTTCTCCGTGTATTTTGTCAGCAAATCCTGGAAAATCGTAACTTCGCCTTTGTCGAGCCAGCCGGTTTGACCGCCGGGCATCGGATCGACGACCGGAATATGGATCGTAATGAAGAGGTTTTTGGCATCGCTCCTCTCGAGCCGATCGAGAAGCCACGGCCATTGTTCCGGTTCGGAATCGCGTAATCCGCCGGATCGGGAAGCGTTGAGCACAAGAAATTCTGAATTTCCATGCTGGAAATGATAATAGGTTTCTCCAAAAAATTTCCGGTAATTGTCAAAACTATCGGTTCCGGCGATTTCGTGGTTGGCGATCGTCATGTGCCACGGATGGCGGATCCGTTCGAGGAACGATTTTCCAAATTCGAAATTGGCTACCGTATCGTTTTCGATCAGATCGCCGGTGTAGATAACAAATTCGACATCGTGGCGATTGATTCGATCGATCAAGCCTGAAAAAACAGTTACTCCGTCGGAATTGGGTTCCGATGGATCGACCTTCGAGTCTCCGAAAACAATAAAGCGGAAATGCTCGGCGTCGCTTTTATTTAAAAGATGGTGGCGATTGGCCGGGTCGTGAACCGGCGGAATTTCCGGGAGCAGGTCGGCATCGATTTCCGGAGCATAAACCGATTCGAGCCGTTCAAGATAAATTTCTCCGGAGTAGAGAGTGTCGGTGCGCGGTTCCACGACATAAATTCGGCGAAGGGAAATCGGATAACTCGTTCCGGGCGGAATTTCCGCTTCGACGTAGCGCCAGCCGGTCCAGTCGATTTCCCGAGCGAAATCGATGGCTCGTGCCGTTCCGCTCGCATCGATGATTTGGCCGCGCAGCCAAGCGCCATTGCCATCGCCGAAAACCTTGAGTCCGAATTGAAGTGGACGGCCGGGCAAATCGATGTTTCCGGATTTTGAGCTCAAATAGGCGGCGCGGGTTCGGCTTGTGCCTGTAAAATCGTAGCTCAATTTGAGCACGGAGCCGCTGTCGGCCGCACCTGCCGGATCGGCGACGGCTGCCAGTTTGCTTGTCGTTTGCTCGGGAACTGCGGTTGTTCTCCATTCGTCGACCTTTTCGAATCTGGCGAGAAGTTCCGGTCGCGAACCGATCCCGATCGGAGCAGCGGCGGTCAGGCTCTGGAAATGTGCGAGAAGAACACCGGAACCTGATCTCGTTCCGGTATGAAAAAGGGAACCATCGATTTCTCCGACATCACCGAGAATTTCCCAACGAATTTCCTCCGGGCGCAGACGTGCGGAAAATCCCCGGAGATCGACTGCGTGAACGCTCAAAGCGATCGTTTCGCCGGTGCGACCGGAGACTTCCCGCGGCTCGATCCGGAGTTCGACCGGTTCTCCGATAACACGGAGTGGTTGCGATGTGGTGATTTCTTCTCCGGAAGACGATGGTGCGGAAGCGATTATTTTTCCGAAGCCCGGTTCGGCTGCGGTGAAAAATTGGTCGGAAATGGTGCCGAGATTCGGCGGATCGACTCTCCATTCGACATTTGAAGGCAAATCGACCGGTTGGAGCTGTTCGTCTGTCGCCAGGAGTTTTAATTGAAAACCTCCACCCGGCGCTAAACGAAGTTCGGAGGGCTGGATCAAGTGCGAATCTGCCGGAGCAGGGGATTCGATAAGCAGATTTTTCATAATTCCTGAAGAGGGAGGTGCGAAAAGACCGAGGCCATTTGGAATATTCCGTTCGTTTCCGTCGGAGGTGATGTTTTGAACCGTTGCCAGCGCTTCTCCGGGATTCCGTGCAAGAAACGTGCTGGAGCCGCCGCCGTCGAGATTCAGGACATCGGTTGCGCCGAGACCCTGCACGAATTTTGCGATTTCGTAATGAGTCATTCCGCGGCTCAACGTGCTGCGTCCGTCAACAACGACCCACCAGCTCCGGGTTTTGTCGCGGTTGAAGCCGATGGCGCTTCTCGGATGAAGATCGTCCGGAATTTGCTCAACGACGATTTCGTCGTCGCGGACCAGAAGAGGATGTCCGCCGATCGCCGCAAAAAATGGCTCCGGGCCGATTTCATAGTCGATCGTCAGTTGGTCGCCCGGTTGAGCATTTGTGAGAAGCCACGAAGCGCCGCGGCCGTGACCGAGAAGAATGGCGCTTTTCTCAGGTATTTGCGGTCCCGGTTTTCCTTTGAGCAGCCGGATCACCTTGTGGTTTTCATCAAGGATAGCGTGAACGATCGGGCCCCGTCCGGGAGCTGTTTCTCCCCAATGTCGGTCGTAGAAGATGATTCCGTCGGCAACGGCACCCGGATGATTCCATTCGCTAAGATCAAAGGAGTCTCCTTTTGAGGAAGTGATTTTTCCCTTAAAAGTGATGTCTCCGATAAAAGGTGTTAAATTCGGAGGAAAGAATCCGACCGAAAGGGCGAGGGAAGGAGGCGGCGATTTAAGTAGTTCTCCGCTTTGGATATGTCCACCGAGCGGGGCATTCGAAACGCCGATATGAAAAAAATCGCCGTTGATCCCGGCCACAGCTCCCCGTTCGTTTGCTGTTTTTGAAAATGGCTGAGCGCCGGTAACCTGATTCTTTCCGAGCAGAGCATCGATTTTTAGACCGGGAGTTGTCAGGTCGATCTCGAGCCAATGGATATTCAGCCAGCCTCGCTCATCGAATTTTCGCAAATGGATTCGCTCTACGCCCTCAGTGACCGGTTGCCGCTCGACCTGCTGATGGAGAAGGAGCGGTTCGGCGACCAGAAAGGTTGCCGAAACGAGAAGGCAACATGCCGAGAAAACGGTTTGACCGAAAGATTTAAAGGGAAACAGGAAATTTCGATCAGGAAGGATGGCTCTCATTTCCGTTTCGATTGTTCGCGATAACCGATCCGGTGAAAGGGGTTGACGACACTCGTGAGAATGTTTCGGGAATGGGCAGCGATCCGTTTCAGATGTCGGACATAAAGAACAATCGCGGCTGCATCGGCCGGAGTCAGATCGCCCACGCTTCCGGAAACGATACGGTGCACGATATCTTCGCAATCGCCGGAAAGGCTGTCTTTGTAATCGGTCATCAAGCGACGCGACTCTTCGACATCGTGCGCCTTAAATGCGTTTACCATTCCTCGAAACGTTGCCGCTACACGTTCCTCGATACCGGCAATCTCATCCTCCAGACTTCCGCCGTGAAGGCGTGCCGGGTGAGATTTTGCCAATGTGTAGATGTTTTTCGCATAGTCGCCGATCCGTTCGATATCGATCACGACGCTCACCAAGACCAATCCAGCGGAAAGATCGGCCGGCCCGCTGATCGTCAGATGGGTCATCACTTTGCGACGAACCTCGCGCTCATAAGCATTGATTTGCTTGTCCATCTCGTAGATGTCGATGGGGACGTCGGAGTCCGGAGAGCGGCGAAGTGCTTCAACCGATGCCTCGAACATTTCCAGATCCATATCGAGCATCGTGTAGGACTCATGGAGAGCCTGAGTATAGAGGTCGTCTTTATGAAAGAGGCTACGGATAGTTTTCCACATGATGCTAACTAAAAAGGAGGATCATAATAAGAGGAATCAGAAAGTAAATCCCGACGAAAATGACGACCGGTGTCATCTTTTTGCGGCTTCCGGTTCGGCCGAGCCAGATGGCTCCCGCCAGCGGTATTTTTCGAATCGGAGGAATGCACCAGACGAAAAGAATGCCGAGAACGTTGAAAAGGACATGGGCGAAAGCGACAACTACCGGCAGATCCTGACCGGTTGCGAGCGCAGCAAGACAGGCCGTAATCGTTGTTCCGACATTCGCACCGAGATTAAACGGGTAAATCTGGCTGAGCCGCAATAATCCGGAGGCGGTCAATGGAATGGCAAGAGTTGTCGGAATCGAGCTGCTTT
>DATGSL010000246.1:0-6996 GCA_035302665.1 Opitutales bacterium
ACGGCAAAAAAACAACCCGTTGACAATGCGTCCACGACATTGTGGATTCAACAACATCTTCCACTCATAAAAACGATCTTTTTTATCCGATACGCCAAGTGAAAACAGCAGCGACCTCTCATCCCAAAAAAATCCTCGTCGTCGACGATATCGCCTCTTTCTGCCGTGATGTAAAAAAAACGCTCTCAAATAAAGAAATACACGTTCGCAGCTGCACAAATCCGCTGAAGGCAACCGACCTCCTGCGCCGCGGCAATTTCGACCTTCTCCTCACGACCCAGGTCATGAAAAAATTGAGCGGTTTCGATCTTGTCCGCGAAATCCGCGAAACCGGGATCACCACGCCGATCATCATGGTCACCTCCTACGGAAATCACGAATCGGCGATGAAGGCCCAGCAGATCGGGGTCTCCGATTATTTTCACAAGCCGGTCGGCCCGATCGAACTGAAACTCCGCGTTCAAAAGGTTCTGGCCGAGGCGAACACGAAAAACGAGAGCGATACGTTTCGTTTCGGCGAACTGGTTTCCCGCGATCCTGCAATGAAATCGGTTTTTGAAATGGCCGAAACCGTTGCTTTGAGCAACAGCCGCGTCCTGATCCTTGGAGAAACCGGAACCGGCAAGCAGTTGATGGCACAGGCGATTCATTCGCACAGCCAGCGGAAGGACGAACCGTTTATCGAGATCAATTGCGCCGCGATTCCCGAAGCTCTCCTCGAAAGTGAATTTTTTGGCCACGAAAAAGGTGCTTTTACCGGAGCCGCGAAACAGCGAAAAGGCCTTTTCGAACAAGCGCGAAACGGAACCGTCTTTCTCGATGAAATCGGCGAAATGAACTACGACCTCCAGGCAAAACTTCTGCGTGTCCTTCAGGATGGAAGATTCACCCGCGTCGGCGGCACCAGCACCCTCCACTCAAACGCTCGAATCATCGCCGCCACCAACCGCGATCTTCATACGGCCACCCAGGAGAAAACATTTCGCGTCGATCTTTTCTACCGCCTGCACGTCATTTCCCTGACGATTCCGCCGCTGCGGGAACGAAGAAGCGACCTCCTTTTTCTCGCCGATCATTTTCTTCGCAAATACCTCTCACCCGGCCAAAATCTCGAATTCACCGAGGAAGCCCATCAATTGATGGCCGATTATTCGTGGCCAGGAAATGTGCGGGAGCTCGAACATCTGATGGAACGATTTTCTGTGCTTCACCCCCGGCCACTTGTCGAAGCCAGCGATCTGCCCGACTACATCCGCAACGCCACACCAGTGAATCCAGCCAAACTTAAAATCGAGTCCGGCGTCGGATTCAGAGAAGCGCGGGATGCCTTTGTCCGTGATTATCTGAAAAATGCCCTTCGTCTCCACGGCGGAAATATGGCCCAAGCGGCCCGCTATGCCCAGATCGACCGATCCCAGTTTTTCCGCATGGTTCGCGCCCACGACCTCGATCCGAAAGAATTTTCAAATTAATTTCTGCCGATTCGGTCAAAAATAAGATCATTGCTACTTGCATCGCGCCGACGCACGTGCCATACATACCACCTTGTTTTGGCAAGCGCGCGATTGGCCGGTTCTTTTATCCGGATAAAAAGTGCACGCTTTTGCCCCTTCGGGCGTCTTTTCGATGAGGGACCGTTCAGAGGTTCCATCTATCATCGATCCTTGGGTGACGACGCCATTTCCCGATACGTTTTTGTAAATCGGTCGCGGCCGGTCGTCCCCGCCAAATATATGACATCGATTCCCGTTACATTCGAATCGCTCGGCCTTGCCGAACCGATTCAACGCGCTATTTCAGCGAAAAACTACACCGAGCCTTCGCCGATTCAGGCCCGGGCGATCCCGTATTTATTGGATGGACGCGACCTCATGGGTTGCGCGCAAACCGGAACCGGTAAAACGGCCGCTTTTGCACTTCCCATTTTGCACCTCCTCGCGACTAATAAAAAACGGGCCAAACCACACCGGCCGCGCGCCTTGATTTTGACACCGACCCGCGAACTCGCAGGCCAGATCGCACAAAATTTTTCCGAATACGGAAAACATCTCCCGCTGCGCCACACCGTCATTTACGGCGGCGTCCGACAAGGACCACAGGTCCGCGCGCTCAAATCCGGTGCCGATATCCTCGTCGCCACACCGGGACGGCTCCTCGACCTCTTTCAACAGAAGCAGATCGACTTGAGCGAACTGGAAATCTTCGTCCTCGACGAAGCCGACCGAATGCTCGACATGGGTTTCGTTCACGATGTGAAACGAATTCTCGCGCAACTTCCCGCCCAACGTCAGTCCCTTCTCTTCTCGGCGACGATGCCGGAGAGTATCACAACGCTGGCACAAAGTTTTCTCAATGATCCGGCAACGGTCACCATCGCTCCCGAAGCGCCGACCGCCGACCGGATTAGGCAAAGAATCTGCCACGTCGATCGCACCAACAAACCAAAACTCCTCCTCCATCTGCTCAACGAAAACGAAGAGGGCCTCGCGCTCGTCTTTTCACGCACGAAACATGGAGCCAACCGCCTCGCCCGTAGACTGAGCACCGACGGAATCCGCGCCGAAGCGATTCACGGTAATAAATCTCAGGCGGCCCGCGAACGAGCCCTAAACCAATTCCGAAAAGGCGCCGTCCGCGTCTTGGTCGCTACCGACATCGCGGCACGCGGAATCGATGTCAAAGGCGTCTCGCTCGTCGTCAATTTCGATTTGCCAAACGAACCGGAGGCTTACGTTCACCGGATCGGCCGCACCGCCCGCGCCGGCACCGACGGAGCTGCCTTTTCCCTTTGCGAACCGGAAGAGCGCACCTATTTGCGAAATATCCAGCGCCTGATCCGGCAGGAAATAACGATTCACGACGACCATCCCTACGCGCTCGAGGTCACGCCGACAGCTTTGGCCGAAATCCGCGGAAATGGTCGCGCGCCTGCCGGCCAAAAAGGCCGTTCACGGGGAAATCGCAGACGCCGATTCCGCGGTTCCCGTTCCAATCAGCGCCGATCTCCCTCGCGCGGATAAAACTTTAACCGAATGCCCCGCTACTTGCGAAACTCTATTTCGAGCTTCGCAAGTGGCGGTCGGCAAAGTTCAAAAACTGCTCCCAATCGTAAGCGGTCACATCGTGCTTTCCTGTGCGAATGTGATAGCCGATTGTTTTCCCCACCGGATGATTGACTTCCGGCATTTCGGAAACATTAAGTCCCTCCAGCCCAAAAAGTTCGTAAACCGACTCCGCTCCTTTTGCACTTAAAAACTCTCCCCGCGGATCGGCCCAGCGATCCTCTTCCGCACTTGCCACATAAACCGGACGAGGCGCCATCAACGCGATCAATTGATGCTGATCGATCGGAAGCTCATCTTCGTTATTGTTGTAATCCCGGAATTTCAGGCAAAACCAATGAGGAAACCGCGTGTTGATCCGATTGACGGTCTCGCCAAACCTCCGACGGCTCAAAGCCGCTCCGCCACAACCAGAGTTATTCGAAATAACCAGCGCAAAACGTTCATCCTGCGCCCCCGCCCAAAGCGATGTTTTCCCCAACCGCGAATGTCCCATCACAGCCACCCGCGTAGCATCGATATCGAAATCATCCTCGAAATAATCGAGCGCCCGACTCAAACCCCACGCCCAAACCCCGATCGCACCCCAACTATCCGAACTTCGCTCGCTCCCAAACAGAGCCGAAACACCTTCTTCGAGCCCATCGTTCTTATCCGGAACAAGATCCCCATAATAGACCGTCGCCAAACCATACCCGCGCTCGATAATTTTCTCCACCTGCCAACGCTCCGATCGCACCCCGCGCCCGGCTTCCGTCGCACGATTATCGACGACGCCCATCGCTTGATTCGACCGCATCCACGATTTTGGCAAACTGATTCCGGGATCCGAATGAACCGTGTGATTTCCGTAAAAATTTAAACCGAGAAAAAGCGGCACCGGTCCCTTTACTTCATTTGGAAGATAAATCAGGATGTCCATCGTCGGATCCCCTTCATTCGGTCCAAAATAAACCCGGACTTCCTTCCGCGTCGCAGCTCCATCAAGCGCCAACAAATCGACCGACATCACCGTCCAGCGAACGACCTCCGCATTTGCAGGAACTTTCCCGTAAACATGCTCTTCAAACAGCCGCAAAATCTCGCCCCGCCGCTGCTCCTTCCACATCTGAACATCGTTGACCGGTGTCCCGTCCTCCATGACAAGCGGATCCGGCAACGTATAATCCGGAACCAACGCTTCATCGTAGTTGAACTCTTCAGATACAGCTTTCATGGCAAAAACAAACAGAATTGAAAGGGCAAATGTCGTTACTTTTGAAGCAGATAAAGGCAATCTCATGAGCAACAGATTACCGATCCATTCCGCTTTTTGAACCCTAAAATTCGAGCCGCTCTTCTAAAAAGGTAAATCAGATTTTCAGCCCGCCATTCCTTTGGTATCGAAAAGGAACCCGCGAAGGCCTGTCGTTAGCCCGAGCCAGCGACTCATCCGACTCTCCGATCTCCAATACCAAATTATTCATGTTTTTTCCCACGCCAACAATGGCTAACATAAGCTTTTTCTGCTAAAAAAGAGGCGCGCATCACCGGGAAAATCCGGCAATCTGAAAATCTACTCCCGGCTGATTCATCTTATAAAGAAATATCCACTACCCACCATCAACCCTTCCCGCTTATGAAAAAACTCCGACTCACCTTACCGCTTCTGGCGATTTGCCTGCTCTCGGGCACAACCGCAGCGCAATTCAGCAATTACAATTATTCCGATTGGGCGGCGACCCATCTCGCCGACCATCCCAACGAATCGGAACCGTTCGATGATCCGGGCGGTTTTGGCGTTCCCAATCTTGCTCGTTACGCCTTTGCCCTCGAACCGCTTGCACCGATCGGATCCCCGGTTCAACAGATCCATGCGAGCGAAAACGGCCTCTTTTCCCTAAGTTTTTATCGCTACGAAGGAATCGGCGACGTCGATTACACGATCGAAGCAAAGGAAGACCTGACAGCGGAGTCCTGGACGCCGATTGCGCTCGACGATCTAGAGCCGGAGATTGTTTCTCTCGGCGACGGCCGCGAGCAGGTGCTGGTAGCCTCAACCTTGAAAGAAGTGAATCGCGGTTTTTTTCGGATCCGAGCTGACCTCGCGGATACACCCGAAAACATCCTCTTTTACGAAGACTTCGAATCTTACATGGCTTGGGAAACTCCTTCCAGAGAATGGCATACCGATATCCCAGCCTATTCGACAATCTATGTTCAGGGCGATCCCGGCAGCCAGTATCTGACCATGACCGACGTCAACCCAACGTCGGTCGCCAGTCTCGTTAGGAATTTCGACATGCAAGAGGCCGAAAGTGTATCCGTCACCTTTGAATGGTATCGAACCACCGGCCCGGAGTTTAATAACCACCTAGGTGAGGAGCTGCGGGTTCCAGCGCTTGTTTTGCTGCGAGATATTTACGATCCTCCCGGAATCAATTCCGCTAACGTCGTAGCACAATTTGTATTCCGCAGTTGGAATCGGGGAACAGTTTGGCTGCGCGATACGTCCGACGATCTTCCGAGCGTCGCCATCGCGTCCAGTGATTTTGATCACAATGATCCGTTGAAGATGCGCATGACGTACCGCCGGGCGGGCGAGATTATTGTCGAGGCTTCCAAGGACGATTTTGCGACGATTGAATGGAGCATTACACGTCCAACGATCCCTGATATGGACGTGAACGCCGCCGCCATCCGGAGCTCGAATCGCGCTCACGCGACAACACGTTACGCCGACCCGGTTTGGGAACTTCGCTCGGTGCTCGCAACAAGTAAATGATTGAGCGGCGCCCGATTCAATCGACTAGTCCAAAAGCTTTAAGATAACCGAATCGAACCCAGTTGGTTTCGGCCGCCTGGAAAGCAAACCGTCAGGGCGCCTTTCTTGAAGGATGAACACCCGCTTTTCTTCGGAATTCCTGCGGAGAACAGCCGACAACCTGCTTGAAGCGACGGGAAAAATGAAATTCGTCGCTAAAGCCAAGAGATTCGGCCACCTCCTTATTGAGCAAACCGGAGAGAAGCAAACGACAGGCATGTCCCATGATATGTTTCATATGATAACGGCCGGGCGAAATCCCCATCCGTTTTGAAAACCGTTTCCGAAAAGTCTCGTAAGAAACTCCTGCCCGGCGCGAGATTCTTTCCCAAGAGACATTAACCGACTCTTCCCCCTTCCAAGATCCGAGCGGCAAAATGTGCCCATTCTCCGGTTCTTTTCTGATGCTTTAAAACAAATCTTTTATTTGTGCGCGAACTCGAGTGGGAATTCACAAGAATTTCTGCCAGTAGTTTCTGCAAGCTGCACGTCTGCCAAAGTGCATTGCGATCATGGGAAGAAATCGGCCACTCGATGATATCGCGGATCTTCCTCTCCCAATACCGCATCGGATGGAGATGAAAAAAGGATCGTGCGGGACTCAGGATCTCCTGCTCGCGCCATAGATCAAAAACCGGGCCGTCAAAGAGTATAAATATTTCGCGCCAGGATTCGTCCTTCGCAGGTCCATAGGCGCACGGAAGATCAGGAAATGTGAAAAAAAGATCCCCGGGGCGAAGGCGGCGCGAGACTCCGTTTGCATCCGTATAGAAACCGGCACCTCCGAGCAGGTAAACGAGCGAAAAGCGATCGTGCCGACGCAACTCCAGATTGAACGGACCATTCTTTAGCTGAAAGAAACCTGCATGAAGAATCCGCCCCAAAGAAGGCGTTGAGCGCGTGCGAAACAGGCCGGAAGATGGTCTCTCTGAAGCTGTATCCAGCGGATCGGGCATGTTGTGTCAAAAGCGGCGTCCTTGGGATATGGGTAAAAAATTTAGCGTACGTGTAAGGGTCTCTTTCGACATGTTTGGCGTCAAGAGATAAATCATTTCGTCTCCGTCCGCCGGAGCTTACGTCGGACATAAAACACCCGAATCCCTCGTCCGTACGTTCACCTTGGAGATGCCC
>DATGSL010000247.1:0-7442 GCA_035302665.1 Opitutales bacterium
TCTTGTTGGAGTTTTTGAAAAATGCTCATCATTCCCGGCGAAAAGCGGGATTGCAGGGCGCGGATCAATTCGAGCCGGAAGTTTGGATCGTCGCGCTCCATCATTTTTTCAACTTCTTCCGGGAGATTGGCCGGTTCGATCATCGGCAGCGCCCATTGAATCGCATGAATCGCGACCTGTGGATCGGGATCGTGGAGAAGAGCGGTGACGGTTTCCGGCGGCAGTTGAATTCGCAGGTATTGGTAATTGGTGACCATGTTGCGGCGGACCGATGCATCTTCGTCGCGAAAAGCTTTCTGCAAACTTTCGAGAACATGGTCGGGCATCTGGCGCGTCAATTGATTCGCCCCCGGCTGCATGGTGAATGGGAAACCTCCGAGGATCATTGGAAGCGAATTCGATGCGATTCTGCGGATGGAAACGCTCCGATCCTGGAGAAGGGAAAAGAGTTTTTCGCGGGTGGCCGGAGGAATCTGCATCTGTTCTTCGAGAACGGAAACCAACGCTGCCTGGCGCACGCTTGCGTCGGAATCTTCCAATGCTTTGGCAACGGTTTCCTGCGCTGGCGGAACCGGATATTTTCCAAGCAACATCACCGCCGACCGGCGAATATCGGGATTCTCCGATTGATATTGCTCGATCGCTTTATCGACGGTTTCGCGCCAATACGGATCTTCGGCGACAGGTTCTTCGGCTGGGGATAAAAGAGGTTCCGGAACTTGTGCAAAAACTGGTGTGATGGTGAGTGCGGAGAGAGTAAAAAATAGGGAAAGGCTTCTGTTTGAAGACAGTTTTTTTAACCACGAATGAACACGACGGAGCGTTAGCGGAAATGTCGAAGCAATATGCACGGGAAGATGTAGATTAAATTTTTCTTTTTATTTTAAGCCGACTTTTCGGCGCAGATACCATTCTCCGAAGAGGGGGAGGGCGAGGAGGAGGAGGAAGAGGGGATTGCCTGCGAGATAGCGGCGGCTTTCCCGGGTCGGAATGCCTTCTTTGAGCGGAATGTCGCGCAGAGATTGGGCGTCCGAATAATGACGGAATTCGCCACCGGTCAGGCGGGCGATGTCGCGGAGGAGTTCTTCGTTATAAGCGGTTTCAAGCCGTTCGCGATCGTGATGGGAAGCGATGAAAAACGATTCATAAGTCAGTTCCTCACCTTCAGGAAAGGAGATCCGGTAGCGAATCCTATATTCTCCTGCTTCGTCCGGGTGAAAATCGGTTTCAAATCGTCCGGGTTGGCGGAAGGAGGGTTGCAAATGAAGCTGGCGCGTTTCGCCTCCAGGCAAAAGGACGTTTGCTTCGACTTCCGCCTCGCGCGCCGGACGGAAATCGGAGCCCATCACTTCGATTCCGGCGACGATTTCTTCGGCGAGAGCGACCCGCTTTCCTTGCAGTGGAACGGAGAGACGAGGTTTTCCGGTCGATGCGAGCCAAACCATCACGTTGTTCCAGAAGAGAGAGTGTTGCTCCAATCCGGTTGCGGACGACATTCGCCAGCGCCATGTGGCATCGGTTCCGATCCAGCCGACCCGTCCGGCACCGTAAGCATGGGCCATCATCAGCGGTTGGACCTCGTTACCTTCGGTCATTTGAACGATGGTTCGCGCTCCCCGTTTCCATTCGGTTGCGATGAAAGAGGGCAGTTCGATCGGCAGGAAAACCGGAGGCGTGCCAAAAAGCATTCCTCCGGTTAGTTCGCTGAAAATCGGAGCGGGTGTTATCGAAAGATTCCTCCGGACGAAGGGGCGTTCTATCTTAAAAGCGGTTACAGGTGACAAAACTTTCAGTTCTTCGGGCAATTCCGAAAGGTCGCCGGTAAGAAGCAAACCGCCGCCGCGATGGGCGACAAAATTTTGCAATGCCTCCGCGCCTTCGCCGATTTCGCTCCAAAGACTGCTGTCGGCGATGATCGCATCGAACGCGTTGAAAAAATCGGCTTCGTGGGGAAATGCGTCGTTCGGAGCGAGCCGTTCCTGTTCTTCCGTCAGCCGGTGGAAAAACGATTCGGGACCGGTCCGGATGATCGCTTCGACGGCGATCTGTTCGGATGCATGGGCCGATTGTTGTAAAAACCGATATTCGGCTGTCGGTTTTCCGCTGAGGTAAAGGATTCGGAAGTGATCGGGTTCGTTGACTTCGACTGCGGCGACGTCGATTTCGTCGGGTGCACCAGCGGTTTTTGCGACGACTCGAAAAGCCTGTCCCCCGGCTTGGAAAGGAATAACGTTAAAGGCGACCGTTTTCTCGGAGTTGGCTGGAATTGTAACGGTTTGCCGGTCGACGATTCCTTCCTCGTTGTGGAGTTCGAGATCGACCGATTCCTCGGTTTGGCGCGTATTGGAGACGGAAACGGTCAAATCCATCGGTTCGCCGCGCTCGCCTTGGAAACGCGGTTTTGTGAAAGTGGTCTTGATTTCGCCCGGCGGCGTTCGGGAGCCGATTCCGATGGTTGAAACCGGAATTCCGAGAGCGCGAAATTGGCGGGAAACTTCGATCGCCGACGGATCGCTATTCGATCGGCCGTCGCTTATCAGTAAAACTCCGCCGAGATCGGCTTGTCGTCCCGGTTGGGAAGTTTCGTTTCGTAAAGCTCCGCCGATTGCTGTTCCGCCGGGAAGTAGCCGCAAATCACCGCCCGAAAAAGGTAGGTTTTCTTCGGCAAAAAGAGAAATATCGAGGCTGTAACCTTTTTCACGAAGTCGATGAATCGGTGAGTGTTCGGTTTTCTCGAGCCAGTCGCTGAGAATGTCGAAACGGCTGCGCGAACCATTTTCGATATCGCGCGTATCCATGCTTCCCGATGCATCGAGCAGAACGGCGACGCGAAATCCGTCGGCATCCGGTTCTTTGCTGATTCGATACGGATTGAGCAAAAGCAGGACGATCGCGATGCAGGCAAATCCGCGCAGACCTGCCAAACTCCACAGATAGCGGGGGCGAAGGAGAGAACGGAGTCCGAACGAAAGCCAGGCGAGAATCGCGATGGCCAGAATAAAGCCAATCGCGATCCAGAGAATGGGAATCGGCGTTTCGAAGGCGATCATGGTGTTTCGCTCAGATTTTTAAAATACTCTTCGACCAGACCGCGATATCGTTCGGGTGGATCGGAAACTTGACGTTGCAGGCGGGCGCGGCGGTCGATTTCCATGGCAAAAATTTGCTGTTCCAGCGAGCGGGCGGCGGCTCGAAGCATATCGTTCATGCGGAAAAGATTCGGTGTTTCGTTCGAGCGGGCGATTCCGCCGAGTGCGCCGCTGATTTCGGAAAGGGTTTCATTTTGCAGAGCCTGGCCGACTGCGCCGAGTTGTTCGGCGTTTTGCGATGCGATTTCTTCGAGCCGCTCGGCGATTTCGCTCGGGGACTGGCCCATCATCTGCATCATTTCCTGCTGTTGTTGCTGGATTTGAGCGAGAAGCTGGCGAAGCTGTTCGCTCGATAGAGACGGCATCAGGCTGGCTGAGTCGTGAAGGCTTTGGGCAAATTCGCCGAGGCTTTCGGCTGCATTTTCCTGCATTTCCGCAGCCCGTTCGTAACGGCGGTAAAGAAGCGCATTTCCGGCGCGACCCATTTCGGCGAGCGTGTTTTCATCGCGGATTTGTTGGCCGGCCTCGGATAAAGCCTGTGCGGCGTTCGGATTTTCGGAACGAAGTTGATGAGCGGTGTCGTCGAGCGCGGCGAGGAGTTGTTCGAGTTGTTGTTGGAGGGCTTCCTGTTGGGTGCGGAGAGCGGCGGCTTCTTCGGGAGAAGGAGAATCGCTTTCGGCAAGTCCGCGACTTCCGCCGGCGGCTTCGGCCTGCTGTTGGGCGAGCTGTTGGGCTTGTTGGGAAAGTTGGGCGATTTCGTTTCCGGTCGCTTGGCTGAGCGTATCGGCGAGCGTTTCGGCAGCGGAAAGAAGTGCGGCGCGGGCGCGGTCGCCGGCGCGGGCGGCGGAAGTCGGCTCGTTCGCATCGATTTCTCCGGAGGCGCTTTCCATTGCGGAAGAAGCGGAGGAAAGATTTCCGATCGCACGATCGGTTCCGGGAATATTCGCGAGTTCGCGCCGGACATTTTCGGTTTGTTGACGGATTTCGTTTTGGCGCTGTCCGTATTCGTGTTGTTGCTGAGGAGAAAGTTGGCCCGAGCGGGCGCGGCGAAGAGCGCTGTTTTGGACAGCTTGCGCGTCGGAGAGTTTTTCGACCTCGTGCAGCAGGCGCTGGAGGTCTTCGAGCGATTCGGCATCGGCGGTTTCGGGCGGAGGCGGACCTTCTCCCGAAGAACTTTCCGACGGTTCGCTCGAAGTTGACTGATTTTTTTCGAGCGCGGTTTGGATGGCGACGATATCGGCGAGCGCCATTTCCTGATAAGGAAGGGAATGGTTGACCAGATCTTGATCGATCAATCGTCCGGCCGATTCCATTCGCTGAATGGCGCGATTCATGAGCAGAACGATCGGTTCGGCCGCTTCTTCGCCGAGCTGGGAAATAAATTCCTGCTGGAGTCGTGCGGTTTCCAGGCGCGCTTCTTCGAGTCCGGCGGCAATTTCCCGAACCAGACGGGCGTCGTCGACGGCGAGCGATTGCCAACTGAGACGGATCAGGCGTTTCAATTCGACGATCAGCGCTTGGAGGTCCACTTGTTCAATTTCGAGCGTGTCGCCCTCCATTTCTTCAGGATCCACTTCTTCGCGGATTTCGATAAAATAAACTTCGGACTGAGTCTGCTGGGCGCTCGGTTCGCGATTGTCGGTGGCGGTGAAAAAATAAACGATCACATCGACTTCCCGGACTTCGAGATTTGCGATGTCGATTGCGGTGCGGATCGTTCGTTCGGTGATCGGTTCGGAAAATTCGCTAAAAACCTCGATCGGCGGGTGGCGAATTCCGGAGACGGAAAGATGGAGAGTGGCGCGGGTCAGTCCGAAATCGTCGGCAGCGAGTGCGACAATTGGCAGGTTCGCCTCCGGTTCGGCTTTCGTATCGCTTCCCGGTTGCGTGATTTCGATTGTTGGCGGCAGATCGGGTTGCACCTGCACGCGGAATTCGCGGGTTCGGGCCGAACGTTCCTCGCGATCTTCGATGATGAAGCGGCCGGTAAAACTTTTTTCGGCGGAGATAGTAATGGAATGGACATCGCCGTCAGAAACGATCGGATGTTCTGTGGAGTCGATGCGAAGAAAACCGCGGACAGCTGTCGGAGCGGTGAGCTTCCAGGTGATTTCACTTCCTTCGACCGCTGAGAAATCGCGCAATTCGGAAAAAACTTCCTCTTGCAAACCGGTGTAGGTCGGCGGAGTGACGCGGATTTCGGTTTCTTCGATTTCCGGCGGAACGAAAGATGAGATTTGGAACCAGTCGGTTTGAAGCGACGGAGTTGAGATCCGGTAGCGAATATCGTCGTCGATTGCGTAAAAGGTAAAATGATGTCCGTCGGATCCGAGGTGCATCGGAAAACGGTGGCGGCCGGTGTTGTCGATATATTCGATTTCGGCCACATTTTCCCAGCGGAGGATTTCGGCTGTGATTCCGACATCGGTCTGAACCGGGGCTTCGCTATTTCCGGGAGAAACGATGAGGCCCGAAGATTCGCCGCGGAAGAGATCGGCGAAAAAATAGCTGCCTTTTTGAACGAAGCTGGTGGTCGGCAAAAAGAGGGATAAAATGACGAATCCGGCTGCCGATGCGAGAAGCGGTCGGTTTTGCCAGCGCGGCGGAATGAGAGCGGTTTTAAAATCGACGTCGGCGCTTTCCTGTTGAACCTTTGCGATCAGCGAACGTTCGAGCGGACGACGTTTTCCCTCCGGTTTTTGTTCCTGTTCGGTCGCGCAAATCAAGGCATCCATCCATTCCGGATGTTTGGTTTCGATTTTTTCGGCGATTTCCGGCAGTGGAATCGGATGGCGCCAGCTTCTCCAGGAGGTGATGGCGATCCAGGTGAGAAAACCGGCGGCGGTGATGGCGAGAATGGCGAAAGCGGTTGCCTCCTGAAGCGGTTGAAAGTGGTTGAGGAGGGCCGCGAGAAAGAGGAGGAGGATCGTTGCAAATCCGCCTCGAAGGAAGAGCGCGAACCATTGGCGTTTTTTAAAACTTGCCCGCGCCTGGCTGAGTCGATGGCTTAAAGTCTGCGTCATGACGGTTGGGAAGTTGCGCCAGCTGGAGTGGCGGAAATTCTTGTTTCTTCTGTCCGACGGCGACGGCGCAGATAGGCGGAGAGCGGCATTTCGATAATGAAGAGCAAAAAGGCGCCCGATGCGAACCATGGCCAGAGCGGAACCGAGGCCGATTCTCCGGAAATCGCTGCGGCGGTCGCGACATCGGTTGTGGAGCGCGGAGTGACGGCGGTTTGGAGATCGGCGAGGCTCGTTGTTGCCGTTATCGATTCCGAACGCGGCGCGTTTAAAATCACCGGCAAATTTCCGACCGGGTAAATTCCTGGTGTCATCGGATCGATGGCGGAGAGTTTTTCGTCATCGGCCGGAAGATTCAGAGCGCCTGCAATCGCGGCGATTTTCGTGCCGGTATCGAAATGGGCAAGTCCATGATCGGGAGGTAAATCGCCGGCGACGAGTTCGCGAATGATCGGTAGAAAAGCGCTGCTGAGCGGCAGGTCGG
Source organism: Opitutales bacterium (assembly GCA_035302665.1). Classification (GTDB taxonomy): domain Bacteria; phylum Verrucomicrobiota; class Verrucomicrobiia; order Opitutales; family T3Sed10-336; genus DATGSL01. The sequence continues at coordinate 6,594 of DATGSL010000247.1, forward strand.
TCGAGGAAGTTTCGAAGGCAAAGGCAGTTGTGAGGACGACGCCGGGACCGATATTTCTTTGGATAAGAATCGGATCGGAGTCGGAAGTCCGCATCAGGATTTCGCTTTTATTTTCATCCGTTTTCAGGCGGGTGTATCGGTAGATTGAAACGTGGGAAAGCGTTCGCGCTGCGTCGTCCTGAAAAAGTTGATCGAGGGAGCTGTCGGGTTGAACCGATTCGGTATGGTGTGGGCGCGGGTGACGGTGGTCGACGCCGGCCATTCCTTCGAATTCGAGTTCGAGCAGATTTTGTTGGGATAAAAGTGTTGTTTGGCGCGCGGGAGCATTTCCGGGCGTGAAAAGAAGTCGGCCGCCGCTGGCGAGATGTTCGTGGAGAAGCGACCATTGGGCATCGGTTAAATACGGAGCGGCACCGAGGAGAAAAACCATTCGGACATCGCGGAGGGAAGCGGCGTTTAGATCGGATGGTTCGACAGCTTGAACGGAGAAATGAAGCCATTCGGTGTCGGTTTGTGTTCCGAGAGCGCGGCTGAGGAAAAAAAGTTCCTCGGCTTTTTCGGGCTCTTCGGAAATCGGTGCAACGGCGAGAACGGGAATTGCGGGAGGGCGATCGAGCCAGAGGAAATAGCGGTCGTCGGCCGGAAAATTGTCGGGATCGAGGCGAAGTTCCGCGCGGGAAGCGACGGTTTCTTCGAGTAAAAAGGAGACCGATCGGGTTTCGTTTGGCGCGAGCGAAACTTGCCGTTCGAGCGATTCTCCGGCTGTGGAAAGTGTGAGTGTGCGTTCGATCGGAGTCCGGCCGAAATTCCGGATTTCGGCGACGATTTGGCGACCGCCGTCGGGAAGCG
>DATGSL010000248.1:0-2427 GCA_035302665.1 Opitutales bacterium
CGGAACTGTTCGAAATCGATGCGGCCCATTTTTTCGCGCACAATCCGACAGCTGACGGCACTTTTTCCGTCGTTCGCGACGGCCGGGAAATCGCTGTTCACTACATGCCGATTCCCGAACCGCGCACCTTTGCGCTCGGAGCGGGCGCGATTGTCCTTTTGCTAGCGATGGCCCGGCGCCGTTTGAGAAGAAATTAAAAAACGGTCCGGAGACGCGGGCACAAATATCGGCTTCCGGCTAACCGGAAACCGCGGGCGCCGTGATTCCGAGGGCATTGGTCATCATCGTGAAGAGGTCGGTGTTTTTCTGAAAAAGTTTCAAAGCGTCGCTTCCCGGACCGAGTGCCGCTACTTCGACATGATCGGACGTATGGCTGTTTCCGATCCAGCCGATATCGGTGTGGTTAGCGAGGATCTGACCGAGGAGAGCGCTTGGCGATCGCATCCGGTTGTAAACCGGTTGGTATTTCTGCTGAAGGGCCTCCTGCATCGTTTTGCTGTGCTCCGATGGGATTTTCAGCTGGGTGATTTCTTGGATGCGGGCTGTGATCTCTTCCGGCGAGGAATCTTTGTTGAGTGCTGAGAGGATCGGCTGATGGGTTCCCCGGAAATTGCTGAGAGTGGAAAAGGTTTTTTCGCCTCCATCGGGACCGGAAGAGAGACCGGGATTCGCATTTCCGTGATCGGTTGTGATGATCACGAGCGTGTCGCCGTGTTTTTCCGCAAATTCGGTGGCGACGGCGATTGTTTTGTCGAATTCGATCTGATCGAAAATCAGGGCGCCGATATCGTTGGCGTGTGCGCCATGATCGACGCGACCGCCTTCGATCTGGAGAACGAAACCATCCGGTCGTCGGTTGAGCTGTTCGAGCGCAACTCGCGCCATTTCGGAAAGGCTCGGGACGGTTTTGCTTAAATCGGGACTGTGGGATCGGTCGAGCTCGTAGGGAAGGTGACCTCTGGAGAAAATTCCGAGCAACCGGTCGCCGTTGACCGATTTCAGCTCTTCGCGGGTTCGGGCAATTCCGTAACCGGCCTCTGCAAATTCTTTAAAAAGATCCCGTCCGTCCGATCGCCGATCGGCCGAAAAAAATTCCTCGCCGCCGCCGAAAATCAGGTCGATTTCGCGCTCAAGGTATTGTTCGGCGATGAGCGGTTGATTGCGCCGGGTCGGGACATTGACGGAAAATCCGGCCGGCGTGGCGTGTGTCGCGGTCGCTGTGGTGACGAGTCCGGTCGCTTTTCCGTTTTCCTTGGCGAGAAGGAGAATCGGCGGATGTTCTTCGCCGTTGACGCCGATATTTAGCGAGCCGTTGTTCACGCGGTGTCCGCAACCCCACGATGAAGCGCCGGCGGCGGAATCGGTGACAATCGAATTTGCGGAGGCTGTTTCAACGAATCCTTTCCGGGCTTTTTCCTCCTCGTAAAGGCGGATCCAGTTTGAGGAATGGCCGTCGCGCCAGCGGATGAACTGGTCGGCGAGCGAGAGAGTGCCGTTGCTCATGCCGTCGCTCACGAGAAAAATCACATTTCGGGCGCGGGCGGCGGTTTTGGGAGTCAGGGCACGGCCGTTGAGAAGGGAACCGCTTCCGATTAGAAGCGAGGAGGCCAAGCCGGTTTTGAGGAAATTGCGGCGGTTCATGAAAAAAATGATGGAAGGTTGCGGACTGCGTGGCAAGGAATCTCGATTTGGAAGCTTTCCGTGCCGTCGCAGTCCGCGTAATTGGAATACGATTTATTTTACGTGGATCAATCGGCGTCCGGAATAAGTATCCCACCGATCGGTCGCCTCGACCTCGATGACGTGGAAACCGGGCTGAAGATCGTCTGGAAGATTTAATTTCCACAGATGCGGCGAAGGGCGTTTATTCGGCATCCGGCGGAAAGGTGCGTCGGCGAGAGCCGTTTCGCGTTCGTGGGCGGCTGCGTAAAAAGGATCGACCTCGTCGGCGATCTTCATCGGTTGCCATTCGCCGTCCGAATGGAACCGGACTTTTACTTCGGCATTCGGTAGAGCGTTGAAAGGATTGGCGTAAACGGCTGCTTCTGCAAGTTTCCCGGGGGAAACGGAATCGGGCGCGTGGACCGTCATCTGATAATCGGCTGGGCGGCCAGCGGCTTTGTAACGAAGTTTCCAGTCGTCGGGCGTGATTTTCAGGAAGCCGTAGCCGGTCGGCGTCCCGCAGCGCATCAATGCATGCGGAACTCCGTAGGCGTCGGGAGCGCCGCGCCACCAGGAGCCGCAGCTGGCACCCATCACGACGAGGTGGTGCGGATCTTCGCCCGGATAGCCGTGGTCGTTGCCGATTTTTTCGTGAGAATGGATGTGGCGGTGGGAGGCGAAGGAGACGGCGTTCGGATATTCTGCGAGCAGTTCGAAAAACCGCGCTCGTTCTCCGTCATCGTGCCATGGCGTGGAGCGAACCCA
>DATGSL010000249.1:0-10987 GCA_035302665.1 Opitutales bacterium
ATCCTCTTTTTCGACATTTCCGAGTAGCCACCAGAGGAAGGCAAGTCCGCCAAAAAGTGCCATCAGACCGAGGGTTTCGTGCAAAATGTCGTAATGATTGGGGAAAAAGGGTGCCAGTCCGACGATTCCCAGAATCCGCAGAAGGTTGAAAATCGCTCCGCTGATAAAGGCCAGGACGATTGCTCCGGCCTTCCACCATAATGGCAGCAGGCGGGAAACAACCAAAAGAAGGGCAAGAATGGTCGAAGTTGAGATCAGGCCAAATCCATTGCATTGACCGGCAACTTCATAAAGTCGATCGTTCACTTTAAGAAGAAGCATGCCTTCGGGGCGAGTGAGTTCGCCGAGTTGGACCTGATTTCCAAACGCAGCCAGAATTTGCCCTGCTTGCACTCCAGCCAAGCGGCGGAGAGGCCAGTCAAGGCCGTGAAAAAGAAAAACGAAAAGGAGAAAAGCGGCAAATCCGGTCAGCCACGGCAGCGACAATTTAAATCCTCTGTCTCCGAAAAGCAGATGAACGAAAGCCGCGAGCGCCAAGGCCAGCGCCGTCAAGGGAAGGTAGGCTCCATGAAAAAAAAGTCCGGCCGCCATCATTAAAAAAGCTCCCGCGAGCAAACCGAGACTCTGTTGGGTGATTTCGAGCCGGAGGGTCAATTTTTTGCGATGATCGATCCAGAGAATAACGGCGGCGAAGAGCAGAAGGAAAAACGATTGTCGCAGCTGCTCGTGCGCCATCGTTTGTTGAGCGATCCATCCGGTGGCCGGACGGAAAAGAGCGGCTGTTACGAGAAAAAGCAGCAGAATATACGGAAGATCCGGGTATCTGGCGCGAATCGGTTTCATAAAAATTTTTAGAATAAATCGAGTTGGGGAAACCGCAAACAGATCGTGTCCGCCTCCAATCCTTTTTTCGACTCGCCGGGAATTTTTCAAGAAAGCTTGAATTCGCCTTCGTCGATGTGAAGGATAGGTGAAATTTCGGAGACAAGGCTTTTGTCCTGGATCCGGCAGCAAGGTCGATCGCTTAGGTTGATGGGTCGCGGCCGTTTTTGTCACATTTTATGAAATACAAGACATTCCTTATTTTCGGGGCGCCTGGAAGTGGAAAAGGCACCCAGGGCACGGCATTGGGAACTCTTCCCCAGTTTTATCACGTGGCATGCGGTGAGGTTTTTCGATCGATCGATACCCAATCTCCGATTGGTCAGGAGTTTTTGCGTTACTCAAGCAAAGGCGAGCTCGTGCCCGACGAGACGACTGTCGCCTTGTGGAGCGAGCATATTGAAAATGCGATTCGATCGGGCGCTTTCAAACCGGAGGTCGATTATCTCGTCCTTGATGGAATTCCGCGCGTGGTGAATCAGGCGAAATTGATGGAGGAACGGATTGATGTTCTCAAAATCTTTCATCTGACCTGTCCTGATCGATCCCAGCTCGTTCTTCGTTTGAAAAAGCGCGCTCTCAAGGAAAACCGGCTCGACGATGCGAACGAAAAAGTGATTACGCATCGGCTTCGGACCTACGAAGAGGAGTCGAAACCGGTCCTCGACTTTTATGGAGCCGATCGGACGGAGGTGATCGACGCGATGCAGACTCCGGGAGAGGTGATGCTCGAAATTCTGAAGACGGTGACCAAAATTCAGTCGGGTGTTGAGGGCGACGTAAAAGCGAAGGTGAAATAGTTTTTCCGCCTTTGTTCTCCTTTCCCGTCAGGTAACGATCAGAAAAAGGCCTTCGCCTCGACGCGAGATCGGACGAAGCGAAGGCTGATTGCGAATTAAACCAAAACGGTTTCCGGATCGGTCTCGATCTGTGAAAGGGCGAGAAGGGCGTTGTAACGCTCGTCGATGATTTCCCGGGAAGCTTTTTCCAGATTCGACGGGCCAAAGGCTTCCACGGTCAGGCTCGCGGTGGCGGTTCCGTACGCGATCGCGTGCTTGAGTGTTGTCAGATCGGTGCGGTTCATCGCCGCTAGGTGACCGACGAGTCCGCCGAGATAGGAATCTCCGGCGCCGGTCGGATCTTTGACAGCGGTGACCGGATAGGCGGGAAAGGCGAAAAGACCTTCCGGATGAAAAAGGACCGATCCGTGCTGACCTTTTTTGATCACGACCATTTTCGGACCTGATTCGAGAAGTTCCTCTCCGGCTTTGATGAGATTGCTCTGTCCGGTTAGCATGAGGGCTTCTTCGTCGTTGAGAACGAGCATATCGAGGCGTTTCAGGAGCTCGAGCAGTTCCTCGCGGGCATTTTCGATCCAGAGATCCCGGGTGTCGGCTGCGACAAAAGCCTTTTCCTTTAGCTGGTCGAGGACGTGAAGCTGAAGATCGGGCTGGATGTTGCCGAGAATGACAAAGGGCGTCCCTTGGTAGCTCGGCGGAAGGTGTGGTTTGAAGCGCTCGAAGACATTGAGCTGAATGTCGAGCGTCGTGCAGGTGCTGAAATTGTCTCCATAGCGGCCTTCCCAGAAGAAGGTTTTGCCGCTTTTGTCGTGCTGGAGGCCTTCGAGATCGATTTTTCGGGCGGAAAAACGGTTGATGTATTCCGCTCCAAAATCTTTTCCGACAGTTCCGATGATTCTTGTCGGTGCAAAATAGCTTGAAGCGAAAGCCGCATAGGAAGCGGAGCCGCCGAGCAACATCGGTGCCTTATCGGTCGGAGTGTGAATATTGTCGAAGGCGATTGAGCCGACAACGACAGCTGGAGAAGAGTTTGTGTTGGGCACACTATTGTTATCCATAAGCCTTTCAGGGTAACCCCGGAGTGATCCTAATGCAAACCGATAGGGGTTGAACAGGGATTTCGTAACTTATCGCGGAGGGACATTCCAGTTCGAAGTTTCTCCGAATCAGATCTTTGCTAAAAACGAAAAGCTTGCATGATTTTGTGGTGGCCGCCAGCTTGAGTCGGTGCAAGCAAAACCACAGATACTCGCCTGGATTACCTGCGATGGCGTTCATATCGATCCCGGTTCCGGTAAACATACGCTTCTAGGGATTTTTTCAAATATAAGGGCGCGCCATTTTCCGGTAACGCACCCGCGAATGATGTGGTTTCTTACATTAACGGAGCTTGCGGCCGGCAAACACCAGCTTCGGATTCTTTTCGGCTATGGAATCGGAGAGCCGAAAGTGGTCGTAGCGCGGGAATTCGAGTCAAAAAGCCCGGTTCAGCGGATCAATCTGATCAATGAGATCCGCAATCTCCGCTTTGAGGAGCCGGGCGACTACAGTATTACCATTGAGATCGACGACGAGCCGATTCTTGTGACGAATCTACCGGTGAGCCAGTGAGGGAAAACGTTCGTGGGGGAAGTTTTTTGATCTGATTCCTTGCAGGGCGCGGAGAGAGATTACAATCTGATTGGATCATGAAAATTGCTATCGGTTCGGATCACGCCGGATTTCGCTACAAGGAGGAAATCATCCGATTTCTTCGGGAACGCGGATACGAGGTTAAGGATTTTGGGACAGATTCGGAGGAATCGGTCGATTATCCGGTTTTTATTCGTCCGGTTGCGGAAGCGGTTGCGCGCGGTGATTTTGATCGGGGAATTGTCCTCGGCGGATCGGGAAATGGCGAGGCGATCGTCGCGAACCGAGTGCGCGGAATCCGCTGCGGGCTTTGCTGGAATGTCGAGAGCGCGAAACTGAACCGTCTTCATAACGATGGAAATGTGCTTTCGCTCGGTCAGCGGATGATGTCGTTGGAAACCGCTTTGGCGATTGTCGAAACCTGGATCGATACTCCATTTGAGGGCGGTCGGCACGTGAACCGAATCCGGCTGATCGATGAGGTCGGAGAAAACGCGGACAAATGAAGCTCCGGATCGGGCACGGTTACGATATTCATCGTTTGGTTCCGGGGCGGAAATGTATTCTCGGCGGGGTCGAAATTCCTTTCGAGCTTGGTTTGGACGGACATTCCGATGCCGATTCGTTGACTCATGCGATTTGCGACGCGCTTTTGGGGGCCGGTGGATTTGCTGATATCGGCAATCAATTTCCGAATACCGATGAACGTTATCGCGATATCGATTCGCAGAAGTTGTTGAAGGAAGTTCTCTTGCTCCTTCGGAAGGAAGGTTTTCGGATTGTAAATATCGATTCGACAGTGATCGCTGAGCGGCCGAAGCTTCAGAAGGTGATTCCGGCGATGAGGCGGCGCCTTTCAGAAACCTTGGAGCTTTCTGAATCGCTGATCGGGATCAAAGCGACGACAAACGAGGAAACCGGATCGCTCGGGCGCGGAGAGGCGATTGCCGCCCACGCAGTTTGCTTGATTGCTCAGGAGTGAGTGCGGAGGCGTTATTTCGGAAATTCGTCGAGACGCGCGATCAGTTCTTTTTCGTCAATGATTTCAATTTGAAGCTCGCGGGCGCGGACGAGCTTTGAGCCTGGATTTTTGCCGCAAATCAGGAGCGTTGTGTTTCCTGAAACATCGTTGACCACACGTGCACCTTTTTCGGCGAGAAGTTTTTGGATTTCCGGCCGTGTCCAGCGCGAAAGACTTCCGGTAACAACCACGACTTCGTCGGAAAATGGTTGGGAAATATTTTCAGACACGGCGGTCGTGATGGAATCCTCCAGATAATCGAGGAGTTTTACAGTCGCCGGTCTTTTTAAAAAGGAAACGACATTTTTCGCGGCGGTTTTGCCGAGTCCTCCACCGCCATCGTCGAGCGGGCGTTGAAAATCGTCTTTGGTGGCTGTTTTTAGGAGAGAAATATCGGGAAAAGCGGCCGCGAGATTTTGGGCCGATTGGGCGCCGACGCCCGGAATTCCGAGAGCGAGGATCAGATCGCTCCATTGAGAACGGCGACTCGCCTCGATCGCTAAAAGAAGATTTTCTGCCGACCGCTCGGCAAAACCGGGAACCGAGATCAATTGTTCCTGGTCGATGAAATAGAGATCGGCGGGAGATTGGAGGCGGAGATGTTCGGTGAGTTTCGCGACAGTCGCCGGTCCGAGTCCGCGAATTCGGAGAACCGATGCAAAATGTTCGATCCGCCGCTCGACTTGCGCGCGGCAGTCGAAATTCGGACAGTGATGGGAAGCGCCGTCGGCAGTTTTTGCCAACTTCGTTTCGCAGATGGGGCATTTCTCCGGAAAATGGTAGATTTCCGTTTCTTCCGGTCGAGCGCTTCGATCGATGCCGACAACTATTGGGATGACATCGCCCGCTTTTCCGATGTAGACGAGGTCGCCGATCCGAAGATCGAGTCGGCTGATTTCAGCGGCGTTGTGGAGGCTTGCGCGCGAAACGGTTGAGCCGTCGATCGCGACCGGATCCAATTCGGCAACCGGCGTGATTCGTCCGGTGCGGCCGACCTGAAGGGTGATTTCCCGGAGACGGGTTGGGGCTCGTTCGGGAGGAAATTTGACTGCGATCGCCCAGTTTGGAGAGGTTCGGGTGGAACCGACCGAATCGTGGTCAGCTGTCAGATCGAGTTTTACAACCGCACCATCGATCGGAAAGGGCTGATTTTTCCGCGAGTTTTCGATCATTTTGACAGACGCTTCCATTTCCGAAAATCCGGTGGCAGCGAGAGGATTTTCGATAACTGGAAGTCCCCAAGCTTCCAGTTTTTCGTGAAATTTCTTCAGTGAAGTCGGACGCCTTTCGGAAGGTCGTATTTCGCCCCAGCCAAAAGCGACGAGTTCGAGTCCGCGCGCGGCAACTCTTTCCGGATCCTGCATTTTCAGGCTTCCGGCGGCCAGGTTGCGCGGATTCGCAAAAAGCGGTTCGTCTGCAGCTTCGCGTTCGGCATTCAATTGAGCGAATTGTTCGAAAGAAAGAAAAATTTCACCTCGAATTTCGATCAGATCGGGGAGATCGTCGTTCGGGCGCAGGTTTTTCGGGATTCCGGAGATGGCCCGAACATTTTCTGTGACATCGTCCCCTTCAATGCCGTTTCCGCGTGTAGTTGCCCGGATGAGTCGGCCGTTTTCGTAGGTGAGACTGATCGCCAATCCGTCGTATTTTGGTTCGATCCAGTAACGGATTTCCTCTGTGCCGAGACGGGCGCTTGTCCGTTTGTGGAAGGCGACAAGATCGTCGGGCGACATCGCTTTGTCGAGGCTCAACATCGCTTCGCCGTGTCGGTGCGTTGGGAAAAATCCGGTTCGGTCATCGCCGATCGGCGTCGGATTTTCTTCGATATTTTCCGAGGCAAGCTCTTCTTCGAGCCGCAGCAGCTCGGCTTTTAGTTGGTCGTATTCGAAGTCGCTGATTTCGGGTGCTGCCTGACGGAAGTAGAGATCGTCGTGACGGGCGATTTCCTTGCGAAGTTCGTGCAGACGTTCGATTTCGTCTGGCGTCGTTTCGGAGAGCGGCCGGTTGGCGAATGCGGAAGATCCGAGTGAAAGCGAGAGGAAGAGGAGCAACAGGATGGCTTGTGAGCCGCGAAGAAGTTGGGGCATGGCGGAAATGGGGGTAGTTTCAATCGGTTTGAACCTTTGAAAGGTTTTTTAAGAGGAATGATAAACCGGCGGCTTTCAGTCAAGTCTTGGCTGTTGAAAAGATCTTTTTCTGAACCTAATCTGATGGTTGATGCGGCCTTTTCTTTCTTTCCCACTCGCTTTTATAATTCTATTCCTCGGACTTCCTGTCCGGGCGGAGGCGAGCCTTTTTAGTCTGCGGAAGATGCCTTCGAGTGAGATGGTGACGCTCATCTCCTTTTTTGCCGTTTTATTGATCTTTTTTAGCATCGATATCAAATCGCGGATTCGGATCGACGACGAACGTTGGCATGTGCAGCTCTTTGAGTGGGTTTCCCGAATAGGCGGTGTGTCGACGGCGATCGCGCTGACCTTGGGCTGGGTCGATCTTTTTCTTCCCGATGAAGGGAGCATCATTCATGTGGCATTTGTCGCAGTGCCGGGATCGATCGGAGTTTTTGCGGCGATTGTTCTCGGTTTGGAAATGTTGTGGCAGCGCGACGACGATTCGGCCGATTGAACCGTTTTTGTTCTGCCTGATCGGTTGTCGGGCAACAGCTGACGCGGGAAGCGGGTTGGCTCCCGATTGTGGAAACGATGGGCAAGGGTATTGTTTTCTTAAAATTGAGGCGAAAAAAGCGCGGGATGGATCGGCGGGAAAGGTTTTTTGACATCCCTGCATTTTGTTTTCGACCTCAGAAAACTAACGAAATCAAGCCGCACATTGCTTATGAAAATCCGATTGTTACGACTCTTCGGCATCACCCTTTTAACGAGCGGAGTTTTTGTCGTTCCGTTGATCGCACAGGATGAGGTTTTTGTCTCTCAAGTGGTGCCGGGTTATACACCACATTTTTTTATGGCGATTCTTGGCGGGGTGATTCTGGCGATCGGTTTTCAGATTCTTCTCACGTCGCTTTCTGTTGCTACGGGCATTTCGTTGATCGGAGATGTGGAGAAGAAGGGAATTAAAGCTCAGCGGGAAAAGAAGCTCAAAGCCCATTTGAGGAAAGGTCAGTTTGAGAGAGATGAGGAGCGGTTTGCCCGGGAGAAATTTGTCGGGGTCCACGATGCCGACGAAAAAAGCGCGCACGAACAGGCGAAGGAAGCGCAGGCGAGACGAGATGAAATGGCGCGGGAGGAGGAGGAAGACGACGATTCTGGCTCGGTAATGGTGGCGGTGAGCAGTGCGGTTGGAATTTGGACCGTGGTGACGGCGAGTATTTCTTTGTTTTTTGCGACGCTTCTGGCGGTTCGATTGAGTTTGGTCGGATCGATGTGGATGGGAATTACGCTCGGGCTGATCATTTGGGCCGCTTTTTTTGCGACGATGACTTATCTCGAAATCAAGTCGGTATCGACCTTGATCGGAGGCGTTTTTGGCGCGGCGTTAAGTGGATTGCGGAGTTCGTTTTCCGCTGCCCGCGGCATGTTGACGAAATCGCCTGAAGAGAAGGTGATGAAGAGCGTCGAAGAAGTGGCGGGGAACTTGCGAGAGGAGTTTTCGGAAGTTTTCGATGAAGATAAAATCTTGGAGAAAATCGATGGGTATGTGGAGAATTTGAAACCGCAGCCGATCGATTTTGCTCGGGTGAAAGAGGAGGTTTTGGATATTCTTCGAAGCGTTCATTTGGAGGAACATGTCGATCTGAAGGAAGGGGTGCTCGATCGGGAGACGTTTATTCGCCTGGTTCAGGATCAACCGCATTTCAAAAAAGAGGATGTTCAGAAACTTTCCGGGATTTATGATGAGATCAGTGAAACCTTGAGGAGCGAGCAGAGCGGCACGAGTAAGTTGGAGGAAATCGCCGGAGAAATAACTCACAGAGATAAAGAGGAGGTTCACGAAACCCGAAATCGAATTGAGGAATATCTGAGAAAAACCGGCCGGGAAGAGCTCGATCCCGAGAAAATCAAGGCCGATATCGACCAGATGTTCGCCGATCCGAAATCGAGTCCGCAAATCGTGATGAACCGGCTGAAGAGTATCGATCGCGACACGATCGTCGCTGCGCTCAGTCAGCGGGACGATATTTCGGCGGAACGTGCGGAGAAAATTGTGAGCAGCGTGGAGGGTGCGCTTGATTTTGTTCGCGGCAAAGTTTCCGGTTTGGCCGGAAATGCGAAGAGATCGGGGGAATCTGTTAAAAAAAGAGGCGCGGGAATGGCGGAGGCGGCGTCAGGGATGCCGGCAAAAGTCGAAGGTCGTTTGCGGGATTATTTCAATTCGCTCGGTCGCAGCGAATTTGATTACGACCGGATGCGTCTCGATTTTGAGCGAATGCTGCATGATCCAAAAGCGACGGCTAAAATCTTGCGGGCGCGCTGGAAAATGTATGATCGCGATTCGTTGAAAACGTTGCTCCTTTCGCGCCCGAATATGTCGGAAGAGAGAGCGGAACGGATTGTCGAACGAATGGAGGAGGCGAAGGATAACCTGGTTCGGAAAGCGACGCGAGTTGACTCAGCCGTCCGGCAGCGCCTTGAGGAAGCGCGCGAAATGGCTTTGCACGAGGCGGAAAACGTAAGAAAAGCTTCGGCTGTTGCAGCGTGGTGGATGGTTGGAACAGCGGTGATTTCGGGAGCTTTTGCCGCGTTGGGAGCGATTTTGGCAATTTCCGGATGAGACGGAAATTGGAGTCGGTTGGCTGGTTGCGTTTGAGAGAAAGCGGTCAGTAAGAAGGAAGGGTTGAGGACAGAGGAAGAAGTGGAACAGAGAGAAAAGGGCGGCACCGGAAAATCGGTGCCGTCCTTTCGGTTTTTTAGCTTTTTACCTTAAGGCAAGGGTCCACGCGCCGATGACGATCGCGACGGTGAGCCAGGCGAAGGTTTTCTGAATGGAGAAGCGGGTTTCGGCGATTTTCGGAATGGTGAGGCTGACGAGGCTTCCGAGGGTGGCGCCGGTTAAAAAGCCCCAGGCGTGTGCCAGGATATCGGTTCGCTCGCCACCGGTTCCGAGAAATCCGAGGAGGACCAGGCCGCCGATGACGGGAATGAGTAATTCGCGCGGCCATTGCCAGCCGGTTAAGCGGAATTGGCGCAATAACCGGAATCCGACGACGATTCCAAGTCCGCCAAAAACAGCTGTCGACGCACCGATCGAATTGTGTCCGCTACCGGCATAGATCCAGGCGTTGAGGAGGTTCCCGGTTATTCCGGAAAGCAGAATAAAAAACCATCCGATCCCGTGACCGAGAAAACGAAAAACAAAGGAAAAAAAAAGAAGTCCGCCGAGACTATTTCCGATCAAATGTCCCACATCTGCGTGCAGCGTCAGCGCTGTGATCGTGCGCCACCATTCGCCGGAACGGATCGCTTCCTCCGAGGCGCTTCCGACTCCAAGGATCTCTGGGGTTTGCGCGAAGAAAATTCCCCAGATCAGGAGCAGATAAAAGGCGATCGACCAACCGGTGCCGGGTGCAGAGGGCAAAATATCGGGTCTCGGCGGCCAATAACGGTTTTCACGATCGGACCGTTTTAGCTGCTCAATTATTCCTTCGGCATGCTTTTTTTCGACGAAAAGGTCGTATCCGCCTTCTTCAAGCGGCATCAGCCAATACGGAATGCCCATGGCTAAAATGACGAGACCGTGTTCGTGGGCGCGTCCGACCCGTTGATAGGTTCCGATGGCAACCAGTTGCGTATTTTCTTCCGGTTGCTTTTCAGGCGGCCGCTCCATGGTCAAAATCGGCGAAAATCAGAGGGAGCCGATTTCGATTACGATCGGTTCGATGCGCAGGTTTTGCTTTTCATCGGCGACTTTGAAAAGAAGGGTGCGACGGCCGGAACTGAGATTTTGGAGTTCGATTTTAAACGTTTCCTCGCGAGAATCGAAAAGGCCATCTTCGGGAAAAACGGAAACCGGATCGCTGCCATCTAGAATATATTCCGCCGCCGTGATGATGCTTTTTTCGTCCTTTACGGAGATCGAAATCGTCGCGTCCTTGCCGCTGATTTCGATTTTACCGACCTCAATTTCCGGAGCGCTATTATCGATTAAAAAGCGCTCGCTGAGCCGTTCACCGGTGCGCGCTTCCGCAATCGGATTGGAGAGGTGGTCGCTTGCGATGATTTTTGCCTGATAGAAGCCTTCGTCCATACCGTTGCTGTCGAAGGAAAGGAAGTGAGCGTCCAAATCATCTCCGATTGTTTTCCAGACCGGATCTTCGGCACGGCGAAGCTTTACGCAAAATCGCAACTGGTCATTGTTCGGATCGCGGGCTTTCCAAGCGATGGTAACAACTCCCGGTTTTTCGAATGCGCGGAGCTGTTGGCGCGATTCGGATGAGGAATTGGAATTATTATTCGAAGGACGGAAAAGTTGTTCGAGATCGACCGAACCTTGTTGCGGAGGAAGTGGAAATTGTTCGAAACCGAGTCCACCGGTGACGACCCGGATGGCGGTTATCTTCGGAGCAGCATTGGTGTGCCGGTAAAAAAACCGGACCCGTCGGACTTCCGTTTCGGAGTCGGATAAGGTGAGGCGATATTGCAGATAACGGGCCGGATGAGGGCTATCGGTTGCGTTGGAATCGGTTATTTCAATC
>DATGSL010000250.1:0-6569 GCA_035302665.1 Opitutales bacterium
CGGTCGAGGCGCCAATGACATGAAAGGCTCGATCGCTGCGCTTCTCGGTGCGATTGAAGCGATTCGGGAGGTCGGCGAAAAGCCGCGGATGAATGTTGAGATTGTTTTTGTTCCGGACGAAGAGACCGACAGTAGTTTAGGGACAGGCTATATTGTCGATGAGAAATTGGTAAATGCTGACTACGCAGTTGTTTGCGAAGGCGGATGGCTCGATACGCTCGGCTGCGGTCACAGTGGCGTTATGTGGATGGAGGTGACCGTCCGGGGAAAATCGGCGCACGCGTCGCGGCCGCATCTCGGGATCAACGCTTTTGAGAAGGCTGCGGCGCTCTGTCTCGAATTCGAGAAATATAAAGAAGTTCAGAGAAAACGGATTTTCCGTGCACCGGGAGGCGAGGAGTTGAGTCCGCCACTGACTCTCGGCGGCGAGATCAAGACCGATCCGGGAAACAAGATCAACACGATTCCGGGCGAGTTTACTTTTACAATCGATCGACGAATCATGCCGGATGAGAGCGAGGATCAGGTCGAGGCCGATCTGCGCGAGTTTCTTCAAGGGTGCACCGAGCGGATTCCCGATTTAGACATCGAAGTTAGAAAAATCTCATCGCGGCACGGCTGTGTGATCGCCGAGGATGATCCGTTGGTTGAGAATTTTCTCGAAGCGGTTCGACGCGAGCGCCCCAACGCGAAATGCGGGATGACCAGCGGTTTCATCGATATGTCCTTTTATGCGAATGAAGGAAATATTCCGTGCGTCGGCTACGGGGTAAAAGGCAAAAACACTCACGGAATCGATGAAGGTGTCGAGATTTCCGATCTTTTGACGGTTGCGAAGGTTTACGCGAATTTCCTCACCGGCTGGAGTGGCGAATCGGACTGAGAAATTGCTGATGGAAAAGCGGACGCTGATCATGGGCATTTTGAATGTGACGCCCGATTCGTTTTCCGACGGCGGCGCATTTGTGGAAGTTTCTGAAGCGGTCAAGCGGGCGCGGCAACTGGTGCGCGAGGGAGCTGATTGGATCGACATCGGAGGCGAATCGACGCGTCCGGATGCGACGCCGGTTTCCGAAGAAGAGGAAATGCGACGTGTGATTCCGGTTATTCGGGAAGTGCGGAGGGCGCTTCCGGAAATTCCGATTTCGATCGATACCTTTAAGGCCAATGTCGCTGCTGCGGCGATCGAAGCGGGAGCCGATTCGATCAATGACGTTTGGGGGCTGAAAGCGGGGTTTGAGGAGGAATTGCTCCAGAACTGGTCGCAGGCCGCAGCTAATGGAGAACCGCTCAACTTGCCGATCAGCCCGATGGCTGCGGTTGCTGCGAAGTTAAAGTGCGATGTTTTTTTGATGCACAACCGGCCGACGCGGAAATACGCCGATTTTTGGACGGAAATCATTGCCGATTTGCGCGTCAGTCTCGCGTTGGCTGAAGCTGCCCGAATCGAGAAAAACCGAATTTGGCTCGATCCCGGTTTCGGTTTTGCGAAAGGTCCCGCCCATAATTTGGAGGTTCTGAAACATCTCGATCGGATTTGTGCTCTCGGTTATCCGGTTTTGCTCGGGACTTCGCGCAAATCGACTCTCGGCCTTGTTCTCGGTCGCCCGGCCGATCAACGGCGCGAAGGCACGGCGGCCACGACGGTCTGGGGAATTGCAAAAGGCTGTCAGATGGTCCGCGTTCACGATGTTGCGGAAATCGTTCCTTATGTCCGGATGGCTGACGCGATTGGGCAGGGGGCGGCTTTTGATGAGAAAGCGCAGCGGAAGTAGCTTTTCAACCGAACTGGAGCAGCCCGATTATTTTTCAGACAAAAAAGGCCGACTCACTTGGAGCCGGCCTGAAAAAAGAAAATCGTTTTTGGTTTTTAGAAGAACCGAATTGGATTTTGGCCCATCCGCGCATGCTCTTCGTCGGTGCAGGCCCGATCGATCGGAGCTTCGGGAGCGACCTCGCTCGGCTCGACCAGATTGTTGGCGAGCATATATTGTTCAACTTCTTCCCCGCTGACATCGGCCAGCATTACGCCGTCGATTTCGACGCAGGGTGAAAGCTGTTGACCCGATTTCTGCACCATTTCTGCATAATTTTCGGGGAAATTGATGATGTCGATATCTTCGTATTGCAGGTCGTACTTCTTCATGATGGCGCGGACGCCATTGCTCCACCCGCAGGTCGGTTTTAAATAAGCTTTAATTTTCATTTTCGGAAAAATCTGAAGATGTTCCGCATCAGCCGCCCTTTTTTCGGCTTGCGGAACCGATTCAAACAAGATCGTGAATGGTTTTCGCGGAAATCGCAAATAAACTCAATTGATTGGAACACGTCAAGCGGCGGCCGGAGGCGTCTCCGCAAGACGTGCTTTATAAAAACGAGAGGCCGACCGCGTCGATCCCGGTCAGCTCTTCAGCGTCGCGGTCAGGGTGATTTCTGGTCCGGCGAGAGCTTTCGAAACCGGGCAGTCTTTTTTTGCGGCTTCGGCTTTTTCCTTAAACGCGGCTTCGTCGAGACCGGGAATTTCCGCCACACAGTTGAGTTCGATTTTCGTAATCGTCGGCGCTCCGTCGACTTCGCCCAAATGAACTTTCGCGTCGGTGGTGATCGATTTCGGAGTATGTCCGTCGTTTGAAAGCAGCGCGGAGAGGAACATCGAATAACAACCCGAATGAGCGGCACCGATCAATTCTTCCGGTGTGGCACCGTCGGCGCCTTCGAAACGCGACGCGAAGGTAAAGGGACCTTCGAAGGAGCCGCTTCCGGATTTCATTGTGCCTTTGCCCTCTTTCAGGGTGCCTTCCCAATTCGATTGTGCAGTACTTACGCTCATAAAAAGATTCCTTGTTTCTGTTGGTTAATAACTTGTCTGATCTTAAGCAGATTCTTCAAAATATAACGACAGAGCGAGAGAATGTAAACGGAGGAATTTCAGAAATCGTTGAAAGATCGAATGAAAGAACTCTTTTGCAGATGGGTTGAAATCTAAAATCTCCTTTCAGACCGGTGAACTCCTTGTGAATAAGCTGCGAATATCTTGTCGGTTTCGGCTTTTCAACCGGCTTTAAAGCAGCCATGCTCCGAAAATGCTCCCTTAAACCTCCAGCTTTTTTCTTTTTCCTCCAAACATGCAATTTCTAGACTGGGCAATTGTTGGTATATTTTTCACCGGATTGATAATCATCGCTGCTCTTGCGAATTCGTTGACGAAGAGCATCGCCGATTTTTTGGCAGCGAATCGCTGTGCGGGCAGGTATCTGCTGACGGTGGCTTCCGGGATGGCGATGATGGGTGCGATCAGTATTGCCGGTCATTTCGAGCAATATTATCAAGCCGGTTTCGGAGCGCTCTGGTGGGGCCAGATGCTTGCGCCGCTGATGCTGGTTTTGGCGCTCTCCGGTTTTATTGTTTATCGATATCGGGAAACCCGTGCGCTGACCTTGGCTCAATTTTTCGAGATGCGTTACAGTCGGAATTTTCGGGTGTTTGCCGGAATTCTTTCGTGGTTATCGGGGATCTTGAATTACGGAATTTTTCCGGCGGTAACGGCGCGTTTCTTGATTTATTTTTGTGGATTGCCGACGAGCTTTGATCTTTTTGGATTCGAGCTGTCGACTTTTCCGACGATCATGGCGATTTTGCTTTCGGTTGCGCTTCTCATGACACTCTCCGGCGGACAAGTCGCCATCATGATCACCGATTTTATTCAGGGCCAATTCGTTGCGCTTATGCTGCTTGTGATTTTGGCGATTCTTTTCAGCCATCTTTCGTGGGGAGACTTGATGGAAGGTTTGCACTATGCGCCGGAGGGAGAATCGCGGATCAATCCGTTTGATCAGAAAAACGTTCCGGAATTCAACGTCTGGTTCTTTGCGATGATGGCGTTTATCCAGGTCTACAGCTATTTCGCCTGGCAAGGAACGCAGGGTTACAATGCGGCGGCAAAAAGTCCGCACGAAGCGAAAATGGCAAAAATTCTCGGGGAATTTCGCGGCATGGTAACGTTGCTTGTCGTGTCGTTGATCCCGATTTTCATTTTCGCCTATTTGAATTTGCCAGAATTCGCGAATGAGGCGGCGGCGATTGAGAGAACGCTCGATCAGCTTGGAGACGAGCAATTGCGGGAGCAGATGCGTGTGCCGACGGCGCTCGGAACGCTTTTGCCGGTCGGGGTAATGGGGCTTTTTGCAGCTGTGATTATTTCGGCGGCAGTTTCGACCGACAATACCTTTATTCATTCGTGGGGAAGTATTTTTGTTCAGGATGTTCTTTTGCCGCTCAGAAAAAAGCCGCTGACGCCGAGGGCGCATATTTGGTGGTTGCGAATTTCGATTTTTGGCGTTTCGGCGTTTGCCTTTTTATGGAGTCTTTATTTTCCGCTTCAGGAATATATCTATATGTATTTTCAGCTGACCGGTGCGATTTATCTCGGTGGGGCTGGCGCGGCGATCATAGGCGGATTTTATTGGGCACGGGGAACAGCGGGCGGTGCGTGGGCGGCGATGATCGTCGGATTGGTTCTGTCATTGCTCGGAATCGTGCTTCGCAATATTGTTTGGCCCTTCTTTTTGCCTGGCTGGCGGGAAAATTATCCTGATTCGGCCTGGTTAAGTTATTTGCCGGAAAAATTTCCGCTGCACGGAGTCGAAATGGCCTTTTACGCGGCGCTCGGTGCTATTTTCGCTTATATTATTGTTTCGCTGCTCTCGAAAACCGAACCGGCGAATATGCAAAAGCTTCTTCATCGCGGACCGTATGCGGTTCCGGAGGGAAGCAGCGGGAAGCGCCATCTGGTTTCTGCACAACATCCGTTGAAGTCGAAAGCGCCGCGCACCTGGATGGAGCGCCTCGGAATGGGGCCGGAATTTACGAAGGGCGATAAGGCGATTTACATTTTCAAGCTCGGTTGGACCGGTTTTTTCTTCACGATTTTCATTATCGGAACGGTCGCTGGAGTTTTTTTGGATCTCGAAGATTCCGTTTGGGAACGGTGGTGGATGATTCACATCGGCCTTACGGTCGTTGTGGGAACCGGAATGATTATCTGGTTTTTGATCGGGGGAATTCGCGATATCATCGATCTGGTGCGGACTCTTCGCACTGTGCAGCGCGATATGGCTGACGACGGCACGGTGATCGACGCCGATCGGGTTCAGGGCGTGAAAGAGAAATCGCAGGTTTCGGACGAAGGTATCGGCTAAAATCTCGGCACGGCGGCGAGTAGTTTTTTTGTATAATCGTGCTGCGGGTTTTCATAAATCTCCGTGGCGGTTGCCTGTTCGACGATTTTTCCGCCGGTCATAACGAGAACTTCGTCGCTGATATGCTCCACGACGGCAAGGTCGTGAGCAATAAATAGATAGGTCAATCCAAGCTTTTCCTGAAGATCCTGAAGCAGATTTACGATCGCAGCCTGAACGGAAACATCGAGCGCGCTGACGGCTTCGTCGCAGACAATGAATTCGGGCTCGACCGCAAGCGCACGGGCGATTCCGATCCGTTGGCGCTGTCCGCCGGAAAATTCGTGCGGATAACGGCTCAAGTGATCGGCCAGCAAACCGACCTGTTCGAGAAGATCAGCCGATCGTTCGCGGCGTTGAATGCGGGACATCTGCGGAAAATGGATCGCGAGCGCTTCTCCGATGATCGCCTCGACGCTCATCCTCGGGTTGAGCGAGTTGAACGGATCCTGGAATATCATCTGGATTCGTTTCCGGTAGGGGAAAAATTCCTTTCGGCTGAGGTGACTGATTTTCTGCCCTTCGTAAAGAATGCTACCGGCGGTGATATGATTTAGGCGAACGATGGAGCGGCCGATCGTTGTTTTTCCGCTTCCGCTTTCGCCGACCAGACCGACCGTTTTTCCGCGCGGAACGGCAAAGGAGACTCCGTCAACGGCTTTCACATGATCGACAACCCGGCGAAAGACTCCGCCGTAAATCGGAAAATGAACCTTGAGATCTTTGACTTCGAGAATCGGTTTGGCTTCAGGCATATGAAAAAAAATAAACCACGGAAGAAAAAGCTCTAACCACGAATAGACACGAATTAACACAAATAGAAGAGAGGCTATTTATAAAATTACGCGTTCCCATTCGAGGCGTGGATGGTAAAAGTTGATTAAAAGGCCAATACGTAACTTTGCAATTTTAAGGTAGTTGAGCATCTGCCCACGCTCACGATCGGTGATTTTCTCGAGTACTTTCGTGTCGACGATCAACGCTTCGTGCGTGATCAGGTCAGGGACGAACTCTCCGACTTGAGTTTCTTTATAAACGACCGGAAATCTTTTTTGTTGAACAAACGGAATTCCCTGCAGGCCGAACTCAACGGCGAGTCCGTTTTCATAATTTTTTTCGTTCAGTCCATGTCCCAGGACATTGAGAACCTCCATTGCGCAGCCGACGACGGAATAAACTTCATTCTTTAAGATCAATTCGTGTTTATTCGTGTCCATTCGTGGTTCGTTCTTATCTGCTTCCTGCTTCCTTCAACAGGTCGTAATCGATCGTCGTGAGGCGGTCGCGTTTGGCGCCGAGGCGCGGAATACAGGCGATCAACGCCTTCGTATA
>DATGSL010000251.1:0-5350 GCA_035302665.1 Opitutales bacterium
ATCTCCCGGAGCGCCGTATCGACATCCTTCGCCATCCGTTTGGCATCTCCGCAAACATAGAAATACGCCCCTTTTTCAATCCATTTCCAAAGCTCCTCACCTTGTTCCCGCATCCGGTCCTGAACGTAGATCTTTTCGGCCTGATCCCGCGAAAATGCGAGATCGAGACGCGCCAACGTTCCGTTCTCCAGAAATTTTTCAAAATCCTCCTGATAAAGAAAATCGGATTCGCGGCGCTGCTCTCCAAAAAAGAGCCAGTTTCTGCCGGAACTTCGTTTCGCCTCCCGCTCCTGGAGAAATCCGCGAAAAGGCGCCACCCCTGTCCCCGGCCCGACCATGATGATATCGACCGACTCATCCTCCGGCAGGCCGAAGCGGGAAGGCGCGACAAAAACCGGCACGATTTTTTCATGAAGGGGAAACCGATCGGACAAACAGGTCGAACAGACGCCGATTCTCTCCCGCTGATTCGAAGAATAACGGATAACCGCCACGGTCAGATGAACCTCCTCCGGATGAACATGCGGCGAGGACGCTACCGAATAAAGCCTCGGCATCAACCGACGCAACAACCCGACAAATTCCTGCGGCTCGAAACGGGCGCTCGGAAATTCCTCAAGGAGATCGACAAATTCACGATTCGCCAAAAACTCCCTCGTCTCCGCGCGCGCTTCCGGCTGCAAAAGAGCCTCCAGCTCGGCGCGCTCCTTTTCATCGGTTGCCCGCTCGAGAAAAGCCTCCAAGGTTTTCGGATTCGGATTCGCAAGCGAAAGATGCGAAATAAGAGCCTGACGAAGAGAAACCTTCTCCTTCATCCTCGGCAATTCCACCTCCTCCTCACCGGTCGCACCGAGCATTTTGAGCAATTGTTCGACAGCTCCCTGGTCATTGACCGGATAGATTCCGATCGAATCCCCGACCGAATACTCGATTCCGCTGCCCGCCAGATCGACGCAAAAATGACGCGTCTCTTTCTCCGATCCAGGTTTACTCAATAAACGACTTTCGGTGATCGACGTGATGAACGGATTATCCTTAGTATAATGGACGACTTGCGTTGCTACGACCATGACCTTTTCTACCTAAAGGAAGCTCAAGGTCAAATCGTTCGCAAGAAATCGGCTCCTCACTTTTAAAATTTCGATTGCAGCCGATCTCTCTCTCGCTTTTGAGCAACGCATTGCAAATTTTGTATTTTACCATGTCAAAACCGACCGGAATCCGTCTTCAAAAGTTTATCGCCTCCGCAGGAATCTGTTCCCGCCGCGCCGCCGAGGAATTGATCGTCAACGGCGAGGTCACTGTCAACGGACAGCCTGCCGAGCTCGGCCAACGGGTTCAGCCGGACGAGGATCGGGTCGTCGTCCGCGGCCGCAGAGTAAAACCATCGACCGCGGCTCCGATGACCGTTGCCTTAAATAAACCGCGAAATTATCTCTGCAGCCACCACGACCCGCACCACAACCGCACCATTTACGAACTCCTGCCGCGCGAATTCGGTCACCGCCGATTCGTCTGCGCCGGTCGGCTCGATCTCGACAGCGAAGGTCTCGTCATCCTCACAACCGACGGCGATCTCGCAAACCGTCTCATGCATCCATCGAGCCAGGTAATGAAACGCTATCGGGTAACGCTCAATCGCCCCTTTCCTTTAGAAAAAACTCCGAATCTCCTGAAGGGCGTCGAATTCGAGGGAGAATTCTATAAAGCCGAAAAAGCGATCCCGCTAAAAAGTGGTCGTGCCGAAGCCACCACCGACTGGGAAATCCATCTCGATCACGGAAAAAAACGGGAAATTCGCCGTCTCTTCGAAGCTTTCGGGTTTTACGTCAAACGCCTCCGACGCTTCCAAATCGGCGGTTTGACGGTCCGCCGAATTCCGGTCGGAAAATGCCGAATCCTGACCGCGCGCGATCTCCAGCTTCTTTTCCAAAACGAAGCCGAGTCCGACGAAAAGGCTTTTTTCTAAAATCTCCGTCCGAAAATCCCGTCGCGGAAAAGTCCTTTTGCTTGCAGTCCCGGAAGCTCGCTTTATGACCAAAAGGCGATGCTTAACTATATCTGGCTTGGCCTGATCCTGATTTCTGTCGTCGTCGGCGGAATACGGGATCTGATGCCGGAAGTAACCTCCGCCGCTTTCGATTCGGCCCGGATGGCGGTCATGGACCTCGCTTTGCCACTCGTCGGCATCATGGCGCTCTGGCTCGGAATGATGCGCCTGGCCGAAAAATCGGGATTTATCGTGATTCTGGCGCGCGCCCTCCGGCCGATCATGCGATTTCTTTTCCCCGATGTCCCATCGAATCATCCGGCGATGGGCGGCATGATCATGAATATTTCGGCCAATATGCTCGGCCTCGGCAACGCCGCAACGCCCTTCGGATTGAAAGCGATGAAGGATCTCGAAACGCTTTCCCCAAACCCAGGGGTCGCGACCAATGCGATGTGCACCTTTCTCGTGATCAATACCAGTTCAGTGACCCTGATCTCGAGCAGCGCCGTCGGACTGATGGCTGCCGGAGGCGCCGAACGGCCGACCGCATTCATCGGAACCGCGCTCATCGCAACGTTCTGCTCGACCGCGGCAGGATTGATCGCGGTAAAATTTCTCGAAAAACTTCCCGCCTACCGGATGCCGACTCCGGTCCTCCAACCGGCCACAATCGCCGCAAAAACCGGCAAAAGTTCCTTCGCAACGGAAAGCGATTTTGATGAATCGGATGAGGATGATTCGACGAATACGGAAGAACCGGACGAGCAACTGAAACCGATTTCGCTTTGGGGAAAAATTGCGATCGGACTCTTTCTCGCCTTTTTTGTCTACCTTTTCGCCGCACAACTCTTCCCCGATCTCAATTTCTTCGAACGAACAGAACACGGAGGAACCGCGCAAGCTAGCGGATTTTTTATCCGCGTAATCGACGCGGTCGGTATTCTCGCCATCCCCTTCATCATTTCATTCTTTGCGCTTTTTGCAGCGCTGCGCGGAATCCGGATTTACGAGGAATTCGTCGTCGGAGCAAAAGAAGGCTTCGAAATCGCGATCCGGATCATTCCCTATCTGGTCGCTATTCTCGTCGCGATCGGAATGTTTCGCGCAGCCGACGGCCTCGATCTGCTGGCAAGCATCCTCGGTCCGATCCTCAGTTTTCTCCATTTTCCCGTGGAGCTCTTGCCGCTCTCTCTGATGCGACCTCTCAGCGGAAGCGGTTCGTTTGCGTTGCTCGGCGATCTCATCGCGACTTACGGACCGGACAGCTTTCTGGCTCGCGCCGGAGCAACGATCAGCGGCTCCACGGAAACAACTTTTTACGTGCTGGCAGTCTATTTTGGATCGGTCGGGATCCGCCGAACCCGTCATGCCCTTCCCGCAGGACTTTTTGCCGATGCAGTCGGAATTATCGCCGCCGTAACCGTTGCCACGATCGTTTTCGGTTAAAAAATCTTCATCGATCCGATTGATTTTCTCTTGCAGTTTTCCACCGACGGCTCCTGAATAAGCGGCTTTTGATGAACGCACCTTCGCTTGCAGAGTGGCAAAACTGGCGGACCGATTTCAACCGGTTACCGTTCGTGCGCACCGTGCCGAACGCCGATTTTCCGCAAACCTGGAGTCCGTGGTGGCAGCATTCTCCTTTTTCAACGCTGCTCGAAACCGGAAAAGGCGGACGCTACACGATTCTCGCTCCCCGGATCGAAAAATTGCTCAGCTGCAGCGAAACCTCCGCGAATCGGCTGCAACTCGAGAACGGGAAACTGACCACGACAAAAACAACGACCGATTCGCCGATCGAATTTATCAGAAGCGAGATCGAAAAAGAGCGGGCGCCAAAAATCCCCGGGAGCCCACCCTTTTTAGGCGGCTGGATCGGTTACCTTTCCTACGATCTTGTCCGTCTTTTCGAAAAAATTCCGTCGATCGCCAAACCCGATCTCGATGTTCCGCTCGCCCTTTTTGGACTTGCCGAGGAGGTTTTCATCTTCGATCACCTTCAAAAAAAACTCTTTTGCGCGGTCCATTTTAAATCAACTCCCGAAACCTCCGACGCCGAACTCGAACTCGGCTACCAAGCTGCATTCGAAAAAACGGTTTCAATGGCGCGCGAGTGGAAAAAGCACGCTGCTACAGCAGAATCGAATCCACGGATCCCAAAATCTGCTCCGGCGGCCGCTCCTTCCGCAACAGCCAGCTTCTCGTTTGCCAAAGAAGATTTTATCGCCGCAGTTAAAAAGATCCAAAATTACATCGATTCAGGCGAAACCGATCAGGTCAATTTATCCGTCCGCGAATCGCGCCCGCTCCGCGCAACACCGGAGGCAGTTTATGAAAAATTGCGATCGATCAACCCATCTCCGTACATGGGATTGCTCCGATTGCCCGGACTATCCCTCGTCTGCGGCTCTCCGGAATTGCTCGTAAAAGTCCGCGATAAAAAAATTGAAACCCGCCCAATCGCCGGCACCCGTCCGCGCGGATCCGACGAGATCTCCGACAAATTACTCGCCGACGAATTGATCGAAAACCAAAAAGAGCGCCGCGAACATCTGATGCTCGTCGATTTGATCCGCGCCGATCTCGAAAAAGTTTCAGAAAAAGAGTCGGTCCAAGTAACCGAATTCATGACGGTTGAACGCTATTCGCATGTGATGCACATCGTCTCCCACGTCGAAGGAAAACTGCGCGAGGAGGCCGCTCCCTTTGATGCGATCCAGGCTGTTTTTCCGGGCGGCACGATCACCGGAACGCCAAAAACCCGCACGCTCCAAATCATCGAGGAACTCGAACCGGTCCGCCGCGGTCCCTACACCGGTTCGATCGGCTGGATCGGTTTTTCCGGAAATCTCGAACTGAATATCGCGATTCGCACACTTCTTGCACTCAATCAAATGGCTCATGTTCAGGCCGGTGCCGGGATTGTCACCGAATCCGATCCGGAGCGCGAATACGAGGAATCGATCAACAAAGGCCGTGCGCTCTGGGCAGCAGTCGAAGCAGCAGAAACCGAAACGGCGCCGCCTTCGCGCGGGAAAGTTGGACCTCCGAGCCGACCGTAGCGATAATTGCATTTGTGATCATTTGTTTCCATCCATGTTTTTGAAACGGCCGTTTTTAGAATGAAAATTTACTGCGAAGGAAAACTCATTCCCGAATCCGAATGTTCCATCTCCGCAAGCGACCACGGATTCCTTTACGGCATTTCGCTTTTCGAAACCTTTCGGACTTTTAACAAAAAACCGTTCCTCCTCGAAGCCCATCTCCGGCGTATGCAAACGAGCTGCAACGCTTTTTCAATCGCTTTGCACGACCGGCTCCTGAGCACCGATCCGAAAGGTGGGAATTTACAAAAAA
>DATGSL010000252.1:0-2294 GCA_035302665.1 Opitutales bacterium
TCCCGGGTCAGAATCGAAAAAATCCTCTCTCCGCTCTTTTTTCTACCGCTCCCTTTACCCGATCTGCCGGAGGCGCCAATGGGCAAGACATGACTCGATCAAAGCCGAGAGTTCGCTGAGCGGAACCATATTCGGTCCATCGGAAATCGCTTGGGCCGGATCGGGATGCGTTTCGAGAAAAAGACCATCTGCACCGGCTGCGAGCGCCGCACGCGCCAGCGGTGGTACAAATTCCCGCTCGCCTGCGCTTTTTCCCCCACCGGCGCCCGGAAGCTGCACACTGTGGGTTGCATCAAATATCACCGGGTGGCCGAAAGTCTTCATGATCGAAAAGCCGCGCATATCGACGACGAGATTCTGATAACCGAAGGTTGTTCCGCGCTCGGTCTGCCAGATTTCCGGAGCTCCGCTTTCCTCGAGTTTACCAACCACATAACGCATCTCGGCCGGCGAAAGAAACTGTCCTTTTTTCACATTGACCGTCTTCCCCGATTTCGCAGCTGCAACCAGAAGATCGGTCTGGCGACAGAGAAAAGCTGGAATCTGGAGAATATCGCAGACCGCGGCGACCGGTTCCACCTGCTGCCGTTCATGGATATCCGTCGTGACCGGGAAGCCGTAATCGCTTTGCACCATCGCAAGCAATTTCAACCCTTCATCAAGTCCAGTTCCGCGCTGGCCGCTGATCGACGTCCGGTTCGCTTTATCAAAGGATCCTTTAAAAACGATCGTCAGGTCACCATTTTTTTCCCTTATCTGAACCAGTTCTTCGGCAATGGCCCGGCAAACCGACTCGTTTTCGAGCGAACACGGTCCCGCAATCAAAAGCATTTTATTTTTGTCAGCGATCATTTTGCAGTCTGTTTAAAGTGAAGCGCAGCTTTGATAAATGCCGAAAAGAGCGGATGTGCCCGGTTCGGTTTCGATTGAAATTCGGGACGGGATTGAATGCCGAGAAACCATGGATGATCTTTCATCTCCACGATCTCAACAAGGGAATGCTCGGGGTTGATACCCGAAACAATCATCCCCTTTTCCTCAAATTGCTTCCGATAGTCGTTATTAAATTCGTATCGGTGCCGATGTCGTTCCTGCACCTCTTCCGCCTGAAAAGCGGTCGCCGCAAGTGTATCCGGCTTGATCCGGCATCGGTAAGTACCGAGGCGCATTGTCGATTCTTCGGGATCGAGGCCCCGTTCCTCCTCCTTCAAATCGATAACCGGATGAGGCGTCTCCCGATCGAATTCGGTGCTGTTTGCTCCTTCAAGTCCGAGAACTTCGCGGGCAAAATCAATCACGGCTATCTGCATGCCCAGGCAAATTCCGAAATAAGGGATTTTGTTTTCGCGCGCATAGCGGGCCGCGGCGATTTTCCCATTTGTTCCGCGGTTTCCAAATCCGCCCGGAACCAAAATTCCATCGACGCCGGCAAGGATTTTCTCCCCTCCCGGCTTTTCGAGATCCTCCGCATCGACGCGGACGACGTTGATCGCACTCTCGTTAGCAATCCCGCCGTGAGTGAGCGACTCGTAAACCGATTTGTAAGCATCCTGCAATTCGATGTATTTCCCGACGACGGCAATGCTCACTTCATGGACCGGTTCCTTGATCCGGCGCACCACATCGATCCAATCGGTCAGTGGCCGCGACGGCGCATCGAGCTGAAGAAGATCGACCACCAGGTCATCCATTTTTTCCTGCCGAAGAACAACCGGCAATTCGTAGATCGAATGTTCCACATCACGCTCTTCGATCACAGCCGCTACCGGGATATTGCAAAAAAGACTCAATTTCTGACGGAGTTCGTCGGTCAACGGGTGTTCACAACGGCAAACCAAAATATCTGGCTGGATCCCGATTTCCCGGAGTTTCGCAACGCTCTGTTGACTCGGTTTTGTCTTCAATTCACCGGCTGCCCGAAGATACGGCACCAAAGTTACGTGAATAAAAAGCGTGTCGCGATGTCCGACCTCCAAAGCAAATTGACGCATCGCTTCAAGAAACGGCAATCCTTCGATGTCGCCGGTCGTGCCTCCGATCTCGGTAATAAGCACATCGACATCCTCGCCCGATTCGTAAATGCGGTTTTTGATTTCATTAGTGACATGAGGAATGACCTGAACCGTCGCCCCTTCATATTCACCGCGCCGCTCCTTTTGAATAACAGACTCATAAATCTGACCGGAAGTCAGGTTATTGAATCGAGTCAACTTCCCCGACGTAAACCGCTCATAATGACCGAGGTCGAGGTCGGTCTCCGCGCCATCGTCGAGAACGTAAACCTCACCGTGCTG
>DATGSL010000253.1:0-3450 GCA_035302665.1 Opitutales bacterium
GAGTATAGGAACATCCCTTATCTCTTATACCTTTTCTCACTTTAGAATAGTCCCGCTCGATGTCTTTTGTCATAGGTTTTTTCACTTTGGTTTTGGTCTTGGTCGCCTTTCTGATGGTCTTGGCCATTCTCATGCAACGTCCGCGTTCCGACTCCGGGCTCGGTGCCGCGCTCGGCGGAGGCGGTGCAGCTGAATCTGCCTTCGGTGCAGAATCCGGAAATATTCTTTCCAAGAGCACGCTTTACTTTTCGGTGATCTTCTTCGTGTTGAGCTTTGGGCTCTATCTCGGCTACATGTACCTCCATTATAAGCCGGTGAGCGATCTGCGGGAATTGCCGGAAATGAGTGCACCTGCGGCGACCTCGGAAGCTTTTTCTGAAATGGGAACTCCGTCGGAGGCTGTTGAAGAGGCTGAAACCGCCGATGAATCGACGGAGGTCATTCCTGAGGATGTTGAAGGATCGGAAGCGGCGGTTGAAACGAGTGAAGAGGAGACTTTGGAACCGGAGGCATCGGAGGAGGTCTCAGTAGAGGAAGCAGCACCGGAATCCGGCTAATCTCAGGCCGGATCTGTGGCTTGAGCCGCTGCTTTTTGTCTCAACCTTGATTCATTCCGTGTTACCTTCCTTGATTTCCGATCAGCGCCGACTGAAGAGCCTTCGTTTTTTTCTTTTCTTTGTGTTGATCGTCGGATTCGCGGGATCGGAGGCGGAAGCGCAACGGCGACTCCCTCAGCGGCCGATTCCTTATACGGAGCTTGAGCAGGAGGAAGGGGTTGCGCGGCTTCGGGAGATGCGTCAGTTGGGAATTGCCGGCGTTTACAGTTTGCTGGCAGAAGTGCGGGTGATGCCGCGGCGCGGAAAGGAAAGCCGGTTTCAGGGACAGGTTTGGGGAACTCGCAATGAGATCGGTCCGATCTATCGTTACGAATTTTGGGATCGGGAGAATGCGGAGAAAGGGACTCTGCGGTTCCTCGTTCAAAATGGAGAAGACCGATCGATCTGGGTTTTTGATACAGCTGATTCGGAAGCGGGTCTTCGTGAGATACCGATCGAGGAGCTTTTTACACCGATCGAAGGGATGGAGTTTACGCCTTTCGATCTTCAGTTGCCGTTTATCTATTGGGAACATTTTTCGTATGAAGGATTGAGTCGGGTTCGGGGTCGATCGTCGCACGGTTTTTTAATGAAGCCACCGCAAGCTCTCGCTGAGGCGTTTCCGTGGCTGGAGGGAGTTCGTATGTTTCTCGATGCGGAATTCAATGCGATGACCGGAGCGGAAATCGTCGGTGAGAAGGGCAAGGTTTTGCGGGCGTTCAACATCATCGATATCAAGCGGGTCGATGACCAGTGGCTCTTGAAGACGGTCGATTATCGGAACGAAACGAGCGGGGATAAGACGCGGCTTTCGATCGGGGCTGCGGCGCTTGGTCTGGAGGAGCACCGGTTTCGGTTTACGCCTGAAATGCTCGAAGAACCCTTTCCGGCAATCTCACGGGATGAATTTGTCATTTTCTGATTTTTAGAAAAATGCGACCTTCCAGCAAACGACTCAGCCTGGTTTTTGATCTCGACGGAACGATCGTGAACAGCATGCCGATGGTGTTGGCGTCGTTCACCTATGCGATTGAGGTTTTCCAGAAGGTCCCTTCACAGATGGAGATCCTTGAAAGGCTCGGCGGTCCGGCCGACATTTGTCTGCGGAACCTTCTTGAAGATGAGCGCAATTTGCCGGAAGCGATGGAACGGCTGCTGGATTACAATAAAAAGAATCATCACCAGGTCGTTCCATTCGAAGGAGCTGTCGAAATGCTCGATCGGCTGTTAAAAAACAGAACCGAAGTGGCTCTTTGGACTGGACGCGACAGGGAGACGACGGAGGAGATCTTGTCGGTGCACGAACTCTGGAAGTATTTTCAGATGGTTGTTTGTGGAGATGATTTTAAGAGTCATAAACCGGATCCGGAAGGTCTGACGCACATTCTGGAGGAACTTTCGCTGCAGAATAGCGACGTTCTTTTTGTCGGCGATTCGGATGTCGATGTTTTGGCCGGACATGCCTGTCAGGTGCCGACGATGTTGATCCGCCACAACCGGTCGGTTTCCGCGCAAATTCGGGATCTTTCGCGTGAATGGGTGGAGACTCCTCAACAAGCTTATGAAATTATTTCTGCAAAAGTATCCACCGAGCGCCTCGGAACGGACTATGTCGGATTCTAAATTGAGAGCTTGGGGCATTTTCCCGAATATCGCGGTCGGCCTTCAGCTGGTTTTGTTGAGCGCTATTTTCTTGTTGCCGCTGACTGGATATGCTTCCGAAGAACCGCTTGCGGTCGGACGGGTGAAAGTAGGAGCGGAACGTCTTTTGGTGGATCATCGGGCGTTGGTGGCTGGAAAACGGGTCGGAATTATTACGAATCACAGTGCGGTTGTCGGTGATCAGCATCTGATCGATTTGTTGGCTGCGGATCCGGAAGTGACCATTGCGGCTCTTTTTGGTCCGGAACATGGTTTGCGGGGAACGGCTGATGCCGGTGAGGCGGTAGCTCACAGTGTGGATGAGCAGACGGGAGCGCCGGTTTATAGTTTATACGGTCAGACTCGCCGTCCGACAGAGGAGATGTTGGCCGATGTCGATGTGCTCCTTTTCGATATGCAGGATGTCGGCACTCGATTTTACACTTATCCGGCGACGATGGGTCGATCGATGATTTCTGCGGCGGAAGCGGGAATTCCTTTTGTAGTTCTCGATCGTCCGAATCCGCTTGGAGGCGAACGAATGGAAGGGACGATTCGGGAAGAGCAATTTCGTTCGGGGATCGGACTCTATCCGACGCCGGTTACGCATGGAATGACGATTGGCGAGCTGGCGCGAATGATTCAGGGCGAAGGATGGCACGACGGATTGGAGGATCTCGAGCTGCATGTTGTTGAGATCGAAGGATGGGATCGGTCGATGCTTTGGACGGAAACAGGATTGGAATGGGTGCCGCCAAGTCCGAATATTCCCGATGTTGAAACAGCGTTTATTTATCCGGGCACCTGCTTTTTTGAAGGAACAACGGCCAGTGAAGGACGCGGAACCTATCAGCCTTTCCTTCAAATTGGCGATGTCGGTATCGATTCGGCGGCGGTTGTTCGGGAATTGACGGGACGTGGTCTCTCCGGACTGGAATTCGAGGCGGTTTATTTTGTGCCGGAAAGTATTCCCGGTATGTCTAAAAACCCAAAACTTCTTGGCGAAAAGGTTTCGGGTGTGCGACTGAAGGTCACCGATCCGAAGGAGTTGGCTCCGGTGGCGGTCGGGATGCATCTGCTCGATGTCTTTTATCACGCGTTGCCGGAAGATCGGCGGGAGGATTTTTTTAATGAACGCGGGATCCATATTCGTGCCGGCAGCGAGGAAACGAAAGCGCTGATTGAGGCTGGCGGGGATGTGAGGAAGCTGATT
>DATGSL010000254.1:0-4610 GCA_035302665.1 Opitutales bacterium
TTTCAACTTGCGCGATCTCTGGATCGGCAGCGAGGGAACTCTCGGCGTGATCACCGATGCGGTTTTGCGGTTGATCCCGAAACCGCAAAGTCGTTGGACCTATTTGGCGAGTTTTAAAGATGAAAAAACCGGCTTGCTCGCAATTCGCGACTTGCTGGCGACGCGGATCACGCCGTCGATATTGGAATTTCTCGATCGGGAATCGGTCAAATGTGCCGAAAGTGCGACGCAAAAGGAGATTTTTTCGGGTCAGGCAGGCCGTCCGGTTGCACTGATCGAACTCGATGGATATCCGGCCCGGGTTGCCGAAGAGCGGGAAATCGTTCTCGCGTGGGGCGAAAAACATGCGTTGGCGAGCAAAGAAGCGAGCGATCCGGTTAAGGAAGAGGAACTTTGGGCCGTCCGTCGAACCTGCTCCGGAGCGATGTTCGAACTCGGAGACACGAAACTCAACGAAGATGTCGTGGTGCCGCTCCGTTCGCAGGTCGAATTGCTCAGTTTTATCCGTGAAATCAGCGCGGAAAGCGGAATCCCGATTCCAACTTTCGGTCATGCCGCCGACGGAAATTTTCACGTCAATATCATGTTCAACCGCGAAGATCCCGGCCATCGGGAGCGCGCCCGGGATGTCCTTTTCTCAATCATGGAAAAAGTGATCGAACTCGGCGGAACGATCAGCGGCGAGCACGGGATCGGCTTGGCAAAAACCGCTTTTCTTCGCATGGAGCACCGTCCGGCAGAAGTCGAAGCGATGCAGCGAATCAAAAAAGCGCTCGACCCAAATGGTATTTTGAATCCCGGAAAAATTTTTGACGTCTTCGAATACTGGGCGCAGACTCCGATCAAAATCCGTCTGCCTTGGGATCACAAATAATTCTGACGTGAAAATCGAACCCCTGGGAAAACACCGAAAATGGATCCCGCAGCTCGCCTGTTGGCATCACGCCCAATGGAGCGATCTGAATCCGGGCGAAACGCTTGCGGGACGCGTCGCCCGCTTGGAACTCAACGCGACCGGAAGCGAGCTGCCGCTGACCTGGGTCGCCTTTGAAGACGAAATCCTTTTTGGCTCAGCGAGTTTGGTAAATTCCGATATGGAAACTCAGCCGGAACTCCGTCCGTGGCTCGCTTCGGTTTTCGTCGCCCCCGAGCATCGTCGAAAAGGAATCGGCGCTTCCCTCGTCCAACACATCGTCAACGAGGCGCGTGAACGGGGCTACGAGTCGCTTTTTCTCTTCACTCCCGATCAACAGAAGTTTTACGAAAAACTCGGTTGGAGAGAACTCGACCAATTCAACTACCGGGAGATTCAGGTCAGCCTGATGCGAATCGATCTCGAACTCGAAGATTCGACCCACTTCTCCGCCGAAGGTTGAAAAAAGCGTGGCTCCGGTCTGATTAATCAGAGCTTGCGAGCGTCGCAACGTTCATTTCAAACGGCTCAAAAAAGGCCGTTTCGATCTCGGTCACGCCGTAGCGCGATTCGATTTCCCCTGCCATTTTCATCGGATCCCATTCAGCGACTTCGTGAAACTGTCCGGTCGCGTCGATTTTCGGCGGATCGACGAAGAAGATTCCGGAAGGAGTTTTATAAACGAGAACGGCATGTCCGGTCGGATAACGAGCTCCGGGACTCCGTTTGGCGTTTTTTGAACTGTAAAGGAGAAGCTTCGCCTCCAAGATCGGTTCTCCCTCCTCTTTGCGGCTGTTGAAACTGAAAATCGATTCAACGACACATCCGTTTTTCAACGAAGCGAGTTCGGTCGGAGGTTTTTCCTCGAGTTTCGAAAAAGCGGTGAATCCTGGCTCCATCGTTTGCAAAAGCGGGAGAAGGTCTTTCTTAAATTCCTCGACCCGGTTCGCACTTTGGCGAAGCGGTTGCGTGCCGGTTTTCGTGTAAAACCAGAGAAGGTTCTGAAACTCGAAAACCGTTCCGTAAACGGTGGCCGGATAACGACTCTTTTGGTTCGTGTTTTCAATCATCACCGCCTGCGCCCAATGAGTAGGCGAAAGCATCGCCTCTGCCTGAAGAGCGCGCTTCGGATTCAGAGCGGAAGCAGAAGGAAGAGCCAACCCGACAAAAGCGAGCAAGAGGGCTCCGATCATTGTAAATTTGCGAAAATCTTTCATACCAATTACGCGAAATGCGGCTGTTATGAGAATTCGAGAATGTTCTCTTAGGGGATTCCATTAACGGCCCAAGTCAAGAAACCCTGAGATATTCTCGGGTTCTCCCTGACCCCACATCGTGCGTAAGCCGATCGATTTTCGAGGTTTAACGCTCCGGACGAAGAAAAAAAGATATTTTCGATCCGGAGCGGATTTTCGGATTTTCCAGAAAAACGAGGTGGCTCACCGGCGCCAATTGCGAAACTGAAAGAAACGTCGCAATTCGCGGATGTAGGGGCGATCGGTTGAAAGGCGGAGATGATCGATCCCGAGGCGTTTGAATCGCTCGGCGTTTGCCTTCAACCTTTCCAAATTGTGCTGCCGGTAATTTTCCCGGAATTGGCCGTTCTTCGTGTCGATTTCGACGACTTCCCCTCTTTCCGCATCCTCAAGGGCGATGATTCCGACTTTCGGCAATTCCAACTCGCGCGGATCGGTCATTTCGACGCAAATCAAATCGTGACGTTGACCAGTCAGTTTCAAAATCGCCTCAAACTCTTCCGAAGAAGTCCCGTCCAAAAAATCGCTGAAAACAAACGCGATTGCCTTCCGTTTCAACAATCGGTTGAGCGTCTGCAGCGCAAACGGAAGATCGGTTTCCCGGTGCGAAGGCTCGAAAAAGAGGATTTCCCGAATCACCCGCAAAAGATGCTGTTTCCCTTTTTTCGGAGAAAGATAGAGCTCAATCTGATCGGTAAAAAGAAGCAATCCGACCTTGTCCTGATTTCTCGAGGCGGAAAGTGCGAGCACCGAAGCGACTTCAGCCGCCAACTCACGTTTACTCTGCGCAACCGTTCCGAAATCGCCCGAAGCGGAAAGATCGACCGCCAAAACCAACGTTCGCTCCCGTTCCTCGGTGTAAGTTTTCAAGAAGGGCCGATCCATCCGGGCCGTTACGTTCCAGTCGATCGCTCGAATATCGTCGCCCGGCTGATATTCGCGAACCTCAGAAAAATCGATCCCGGCTCCTTTGAAAAGGCTGTGATAAGCGCCGACCATCGATTCATCTACCTTTCGCCGACTCTGTAACTCTACCTGCCGAACCCGCCGCAGGATTTCGCGAATCCGCTCCTTCTCGTTCATCTTTTCGCGCAGAAACCGAAGCTCACGGAACCGGAACCGTGCTGAGGATTTTCGAAACGATCGACTCGCTGGTGATCTCCTCCGCTTCGGCTTCGTAAGTCAAAACGATGCGATGACGCAAAACATCCATTGCGATCGATTTTACATCTTGCGGCGTCACATAACCGCGACCTTCAAGAAAGGCCCAGGCTTTGGCGGCAAGCGTCAGAGCAATCGTCGCCCGCGGACTTCCGCCATATTGAATAAAATGCTCCAGTTCTCCGAGTCCGTGTTTTTCTGGCTCACGGGACGAAAAAACGAGATCGACAATATAATTCCGGACCTTCGGGTCGACGTAGATCGAATCGACAATTTCGCGAGCGGCCATGATATCCGCCGGATCGATTACCGCCGAAGCTTCCGGTTTTGGACCGGTTGTCGCCATCAGATCGAGAATTTGCCGTTCTTCCTCGGCCGTCGGATAGCCGACCTTCAATTTGAGCATGAAACGATCGACCTGCGCTTCCGGCAGCGGATACGTTCCCTCCTGATCGATCGGGTTTTCCGTCGCTAAAACCAGAAATGGAGACGGAAGGGAAAACGTTTCATCTCCGATCGTCACCTGCCGTTCCTGCATCGCCTCAAGCAAAGCACTCTGAACTTTCGCCGGCGCACGGTTGATCTCATCCGCCAAAACGATGTTGGCAAAAACCGGACCTTGGCGGGTGGAAAACTCCCCGGTTTTCGGATTGTAGATCAAAGTTCCAACAATATCGGCGGGGAGGAGATCGGGAGTAAACTGAATCCGCGAAAACGTAGCGCTGATGCAATTGGCAAGCGTCGTAACGGAAAGCGTTTTCGCCAGACCGGGCACTCCTTCGAGAAGCACATGACCGTTGGCGAGCAGTCCAACCAGCAAACGATCGAGCAGATAACGCTGACCGATGATCACCTTTCCCGTTTCGTCACGCAGACGCGTCACCCAGTCATGGGCGGCAGTGACGGTTTCATTCATAGCTTGCAAACTCAATTCGCTCATAACGTGGTTTCTCGATATTCGGCGTTCAAAGACCGGAGCAAATCAGAAATGTTTCTCGTTTCAAGAGTTTTGAAATTCCAGTCGCTCTTTGCATCGGAATTCGGAAAGCGAAGTGATCAATCAAACTTTCCGCTCTGCCCGAATGTATTCAAACGGCCGAAGATCGATTTCATCCAGCTCCCCCTTCTTGTTCTCCAGAAATCGAGTAGGAGGTCCCCTTGCGGGGACCGTCCTCTCACACCACCGGACGTACGGTTCCGTATCCGGCGGTTCAAGGTGAATCAAACAAGAGACGATGCTGAGTGGCGAGGCTGATCAACCCATGACGGTCAAACCATGA
>DATGSL010000255.1:0-3515 GCA_035302665.1 Opitutales bacterium
CATGGTTTGACCGTCATGGGTTGATCAGCCTCGCCACTCAGCATCGTCTCTTGTTTGATTCACCTTGAACCGCCGGATACGGAACCGTACGTCCGGTGGTGTGAGAGGACGGTCCCCGCAAGGGGACCTCCTACTCGATGAATTTTTCCCGCACGTCGGACGGCGGTTGTCCTATCGGACTGTTAGAATGTGAAGATGAAGAAGTTTCTTTCTGTCTTGGTGGCCAGTATTTTTATTTTGAACGCCTTTTCCTATTCGAGAACCGAAAGCGGGTGGGAACGGACGCATTGGGAGAAGGAGATTTGGGGGAATCCCGATTGGAAGGAACGATTTGCAGAGACAAGTTTGGAACTGGCCGGGGCCTTGCGCACACCATACGGTGAGCCGATGGAGCGTGGCTGGATTGCTGCGCCTTTGGATGGACGGATTTGGGCAAAGTTTGGACCCTATATGATCGCTTCATTTGCCACTGGAATGCCCGAAATGTTTTTGGATTTGGAGAAAACGACGTTCGAACTTCACGAATAGGATCTGGCAACTTTGCTGGATAAAAAGGTAGGGAACTCGAGCGGGGAGAAGCAGAGGGCGGAACTTTTTCTTGCATACGGTGGAAGCGAATGATCATATTCGGTTTCGACCGACGGTTTTTGGAGGAATTGAGTTCTTCCTGTTTTTCTTATGGCCCGCTGGATTCTGGATCGCCCCAAGGAGTTTTCGGACTCAACTGAACTGATGGTAGCCGAGTGGTTGGCCGAATTGCCCGATAGTTGGGTGATCCGTTGGGGATTTTCCTACCTTGATTCGGCGGGGCTGGCGAGGGAAGGCGATTTTTTGATTCTCGGACCTCAGGGCGGCTTGCTTGTGATGGAAGTGAAGGGCGGTCGGCTCCATCATCTTGTCGATTCCGGGCGGTGGAATACCGAAAACAAGGATCATCCGATAGCGCAATTGATGCGGGAATGGCGGGCCGTGCTCGATAAAGTTGGCGCAGAATCGAGCAAAGAATATCCGCCCCTTTTTGTCGAAAAGGTCTTGGCCGTGCCGCAGCTTCATTTGGAAGAAGATGCTACGTCCTATTTGGGAATTGAGCGGAAACTGATTTTTACGGGCAGCGATCTGAGAAATTTTCAAGATTCCTGGAATCGGCTCTTTCATTTCTCCGGAATCCGCTTCGATTCGCGGCAACGGGAACAGTTTTTTCGGAGTTACGGAGCAGAAGCGACGGCGAAATCGATCACCCATTTTGTCACGGAAACAGAGCGGATATTGATTCGGCAGACGGAGGCCAATTACGGGCTGCTCGATTCGCTTCGGGAGAATCGGCAGTTTCTGGTAAAAGGCGGCTCGGGGAGCGGCAAAACATGGCTTGCTTTTGAACTCGCTTGCCGTTGGGCGCAGGAAACCGGCGGAGCGGTACTTTTTCTTTGTTATAATCTCGCTTTTGCTGATCTGATGGAGGAACTGGCGCGAACGGCGAAAAATCGGGGAAGACCGAAGCGCGGTGAAGTTGTTGTGCGGAGTTGGGAACGTCTGGCAGCGGAAGTGTTGGAAGCGGTCGGAGGTTATGAAGCACCGGATGATCCGGAAGATCGGGACGAGTTTTTTATGAGAACGGTCCCAGAACTTCTGATCGACGTTGTTGGCGAAGGTTTGGTGGAGCCGCGATTTTCGGCTATCGTTGTCGATGAGGCGCAGGATCACGATACGGAGTTGATCGGTGCGCCGGACGATTGGAACGGACCGGGTTGGTGGGGCGTTTACTGGCCGTTGCTCGAAGACGGTCGCAATGGACGGGTGGCACTTTTTTACGATGCGGCGCAACGACCCTCATTTCGGGAACCAGGACGGTTCGATCCCGAAAAACTGGCGCAGGTTTTGCCGGGAGCGGTGCGGGTGGAGCTTCAGGAAACGGTTCGTTATACTGAGCCAATTTTTCGGTTTCTGAAGGAACTCGAGTCTGAGGCTACGCGCCCGCTCCTTGCCGGTTTAACGGAAGGTTCTTCATTTCCGGATGGGCCGGATGTGCGAATCGTCGAGGCTCGGAAAGGAACGGCTCTTGAAGCGATTGAACAGATTTTAACGGAGTGGATCGGCAATGGTTATTGCAAGGCCGAGGACGTTCTTATTCTGTCGCCCCGTGCGAATTCGGAACGTTCGTCGGTCGGAAATCTTGTTCAAATCGGCGAATGGCGGATCGTCGATTACCTCAATCGGAAACCGGGCTGTATCCAAACAACTTCCGTCAATAAAGCGAAAGGACTCGATTCTCTCGCAGTCATTTTGGTCGATTTTCAACGATTTGAAGAAATCGACGATCCAGGGTATCAGACTTCTTTTTTTATGGGTGCAAGCCGTGCGCGACAATTATTGGCGATCGTCGTGGAGGAAAAAGTTCAGAATACTGCCGGACCGAAAAAGCTCCTCGAAACGATCGAATGAATTTTCTTCGTTCTTGAAGGCGTCGTTTTGAGCCTGAGGAAAAATCTGAATGAGTCTTTCAATCGTGCAGTTCGTGCCGATCTTCCTGGTCATCTTTGGGTCGAAAGCGTGCCTGCATCCGACGCTCGGCTTGCGATTTTAGCCGGTGCCACGCGATCAGGTTTTCAAGATTTTTTGTGTCGACGACGCCGATCATATCTCCGAACGAATAGACCGGATAGAGGCGTTGTTGACTCTGAGCGATCATTTCCGCGAATGGATCGAGAGGCCATCCGGCTTGAAGAACGGAGAATTTCCGAATGCAGTGGTTCGTGACAGGCTCATCGAGGCGACCTTGTTTCCTAGCATCGCGGATGATACGGGAAGTCAGGTAACCGCAGGGACGATCGCCATCCATCACGAGCAGCTCGCCAGGGCGAAAGGCTTTAAAAAGCGCTGCGGCCTCTGCCAGAGTCTGATCTGATGAAATCGATTGGTAGTGGTTGCGGGTCAGATCCCGGACAAATAGCCCGCTCAATTTCTCCTGACGCCGGACCAGGCGATGTTCCATATCGCCGCCGAAAAAGATAAATGCGAAAAGAAAGAGAAGGAGAGGGTTTTTGAGATGAAAAATCGCGATCGCTGCACCGATAATTGCGAGAGCCTTTGCGAGCCAGGTGGCGATTGTAGTCGCTTGCAGATAAGGAAACCGCATCGCGAGCGCGGCTCGTAAAATCCGTCCGCCATCCATTGGGAAAATCGGCAGAAGATTGAACAAAGCCATCACGATGTTGATCATTAAAAGAAATTGAATGACACTTGCTCGATCTAAGAGAAGATCGCTCTCGCCGGGCCATCTCAGTGGCCACGTGATAAATGGCAAAATGAGGCAGGCGATCCCGAGATTTACAGCCGGACCCGCGAGCGAAATGATGATTTCCTGACGCGGATTTCTCGGAATTCGTTCGAATTGCGCCATACCGCCGATCGGCATTAGCAGGATACGCGGGACCTCGATTCCGTAGTGGCGGGCTGTGAGGCTGTGGCCGAGCTCGTGAAGAACGACGCAGGTAAAAACAAGAAAGAGGAGGGCGCTG
>DATGSL010000256.1:0-4562 GCA_035302665.1 Opitutales bacterium
GAGCCAGGAGCTGCTCTCGCCGACACCATGGATCCATTCGCCTATCGCCACAAACTCGATATGCCAAAACTGATCCTCCTAGGCACCAACGATCCGTACTGGACCGTCGATGCTGCGAAACTTTACTTTTCCGACCTCCCCGGCGA
Source organism: Opitutales bacterium (assembly GCA_035302665.1). GTDB lineage: Bacteria > Verrucomicrobiota > Verrucomicrobiia > Opitutales > T3Sed10-336 > DATGSL01. Next base: position 147 of record DATGSL010000256.1, read on the forward strand.
AAACCGCCTCTTCTACGCAGCCAATACCGGACATGGCTTGGGGAAAAACGCCTTTCCGTCGCTCCTTTCCTTCATCCATTGCCAACTCAACAACGAGGCGATGCCGACACTCCAATGGAACCGAAACTCCGACGAGTTCGAAGTAACCTGGGAAACGCCCGATGCGGAAGCCTGGCTCTGGACAGCCGAAGCTCCGACCCGGAATTTCCAAAAAGCCGAATGGAAACGCAAAAAAATCGTCGGGGCAAAAAAAGTCGCCGTTCCGCTCGAATCACCGGAGAGCGGTTTCACAGCGCGATTTGTCGAAGTCCGTTTTCCCGGTCCGCTCGGAACGTTCGGATTAACAACGGAAATTCAAATCAGCCCGCAGGAAGCTTCCGAGAATTAGCGGCGACTAAAGAATTACCGCACCCCCCTGCTTCTCCTCATTTATACCTCGAACATGAAAACGATTCCCTCCTCCGCGGCACTTCGCGGCCGACCCCCGAAGTGCGTAGCGTTCTGCCTCACCTTGATCGTTTTCTCGATCGCAACCGCCGATCCTCCCGAAATCCGCCCTTCCAATCCGATCTTCCAAGGCGCCGATCCCGATGCGATTCTCGTCGGAAATACCGTTTGGGTTTACCCAACTCAGAATTCGGCCCAAGGTCGATTTTACGCTCATTCCTCCACCGATCTTGTCAATTGGCAGGTCCACGGCCCTCTCCTCGATTTTTCCGAAATCGACTGGATTCCCGACGGAAAACATGCTTGGGCTCCGGGAATTGCTTCCAAAAACGGGAAGTTTTATCTCTATTATTCCGTCGGCCCAAAACCTTCCCATATCGGAGTCGCCGTTTCCGAATCACCCGCCGGTCCTTTTATCGACAGCGGAAAACCACTTTTATCGGACAATGGCGATCCCGGTTTCGAAGCGATCGACGCTATGGTCTTCACCGATCCCGCCTCCGGAAAATCGTATTTTTATGCAGGAGGCAGCGCCGGCTCCAAATTGCGGATCTTTGAGCTGAACGATGACATGATCAGCTTTGCTCAGGAAATTCCCGTAAAAACTCCTCCTCACTTCACCGAAGCCCCCTTTGTCCATCTTCGAAACGGAATTTACTATCTCTCCTACAGCCACGGTCGTTGGAACGACGCCAGCTATTCGGTCCATTACGCGACCTCCGACTCGCCGACAGGTCCGTGGACTTATCAAAGCAAAATACTAAACAGCAACGATTTCCACAAAGGTCCCGGACATCACTCGATCATTCACAACCGCCACCTGGATGCCTGGTATATCTTTTACCACCGATGGAACAACAGGAGCGGCAACGGTCCATTTTCCGGCCAACGCTCAACAGCCGTCGATTTGCTCAAATACGATTCCGAAGGAAAAATCATCCCGATTATCATGACCGACATCGGAGTCGGACCGGTCAAACTCAGCACCGAACCAACTCCCTAAAGAAAAAAAGCCGGGCTGCATCAACCACTCGATGCAACCCGGCGCTTATTTTCAAAAAAACCGACTCAAAATCCGACCGCAAGTCCTTCGCGGCGCGGATCGGCAGCACCTCGGAGCCAACCATCCTCCCCAATCTCAATCGCTTGCACCGAACCGAATGCCTGCGCGTTCCGAACGGTAAAACCGCGGCGCTCGAGTTCCTGACGAAGCTCATCATTTCGATAAAGCGGCGCCTCGAGCTCGAGCGGTCCATTGCGGGAGATCGCCCGGGGCGCATTGATCGCGCTCTGCACATCCATGCCATGATCGATTACATTGAGCAGCACATTCAGCGTCACGCCGATAATCCGGCTTCCACCAGGCGAACCGAACGCATACCGCGGCTGCCCATCGCGAAGCACAATCGTCGGCGTCATGCTGGAGCGCGGACGCTTTCCACCTTCCGTTTCCGCCGCCGAACCGAGAGCTGTGCGCCGAGCCTTGCGCTCTCCTTCCGGAGCATTCGCAACGAGTTCCCCATCTTCATCATACGCGTTGCCATCGAAATCGGTGAGCTCGTTATTCAACAAAAACCCGCGTCCCGGAACAACCATCCCCGATCCGAAATGCTGCTCAATCGTCGTGGTAATCGAGGCGACATTCCGATCGCGATCGACAATCGAAAAATGGGTCGTCGAAATTCCCTCTTCAACCGTCACAGTCCCCGCATGCTTCTCACTTGCACCCGGCGGAACCCCATACGAAACCGGGGTCGACAGCGCTTTTTCTGTTCCGAGTACCGCAGCACGTTCCGCCGCATAAGCTTTATCGAGCAATCCTTCGACCGGAACTTCGACAAAATCGGCATCGGCCAGATACCGGTTGCGGTCGGCAAAAGCGAGATTCTGCGCATCGGCCATCAAATGAATCGAATCGACACTCAGGGCCGCGGCCGAATCAAACCGAGTATTCTCCAAAAGATTCAAGGTTTCCCCAAGCGTAACCGCTCCGCTGGAAGGAAGATTCATTCCATAAACTTCATACCCGCGATAGTTAACGGAGATCGGCTCGCGCTCGACCGGAAGATAATTCGCCAGATCAGTCATCGATAAAACTCCCGGACGGAGCTGATCGTTCCGAACCGCAGCAACGATTTCGCGCGCAATTTCTCCTTCATAAAAAGTGGAAATTCCTTCTTGCGCAATCAGTTCAAAGGTATCGGCGAGATTGGGATTCCGAAAAAGATCTCCGGCCTGCAACGGCTCTCCATCCGGCCGGAAAAAAAGCTCCACCGTCGCCGGATAGTCTTGCAATCGCTCGACATGCGACCTCACGTTTCGGGCAAATGGCTCCGTAACAATAAAACCATCGCGGGCAATCCGAATCGCCGGCTCCAACGCTTCCGCAAGCGAAATCGTGCCGTAGTTTTCCAACAAATAGGCCATCGCCGCCAAAGTGCCCGGAACACCGACCGAATTCCCCCCGGTAATCCGCTGGCTGTAAGGAATCAATTTCCCCTCTTCATCAAGAAAAGCATCGGGACCAAAGCCCTCCGGCGCCTCTTCGCGTCCGTCGATATTGACCACCTTGCCCGTTTCCGATTCATAAAGAACGAGAAAAGCCCCGCCGCCGATTCCGCTCGCATACGGCTCCGTCACAGTGAGAACAAACTGCGCCACCGCGGTCGCATCAAAAGCATTTCCTCCAGCACGCAAGGTTTCCAAAGCTGCCATCGTCGCCTGATGAGAAGCGGTGCTGACCATCCCGTTTCTCGCCAGATAAGGTCCCGACGCGCCCGGACCAAAACTATCGCGAATCTCGCGGATCACATCCGGATCGGAGGGGTCAACCGCCTGCGAAAAACCGGACGTTTTAAAAACCAACAGCGGCAGGACCGCAACAAAAAGAAGGTATCGGTGTCTCATAAGGTATATAAATGGGATCATCAGTTTTGATAGTTGTAACCTGTCAGCAAGATGAGTTCCAATACAATCAACGTAAACGTTCGCTTCCCGCGGGCAAATCTTTCCACGAAAGGGCTCACAATCATGTCTCACATTCGCCGCCTCCTCTCCGCTGCTCTCCTTTTTTCGGCCCCGTGGATCCTCTTTGCAGAAAACGAAGAACGTTTCAGCGAAGCGGAACTCGATCAAATGCTCGCGCCGATCGCACTCTATCCAGACGCCCTTCTCGCGCAAATCCTGACGGCTTCAACGTATCCGCTCGAAATTGTCGCAGCCGAACGATGGCTCCAGGAACACAAAAACCTCGAAGGCGATCAAGCTGTCGAAGCGGCCGAATCAAAAAACTGGGACCCGAGCGTCACCGCCCTCGTCGCCTTCCCTGATATTTTAAAACGGATGAACGACGATCTCGAATGGACCCAGCGTCTCGGTGAAGCCGTCCTGATCCAACAGGAAGAGGTCATGGCCTCCGTCCAAAAACTCCGCGAAAAAGCCTACACCGCAGGAAATCTCCGTTCGCACGAAGAAGTCGAAGTCCGCCGCGAAAAAGAGATTATCTACATCGAGTCATCCAATCCACGGGTCGTCTACGTGCCCTACTATAATCCGACCATCGTTTACGGCTCCTGGTGGTGGCATTCCCATCCGCCGGTTTATTGGGGACCATCGACCTTCGTTTCGATCCGCACCGGCAGCACGCGGATCGTTTGGAGCAGTGGATATCGTTTTTCCACGCACTATTTTTACAGCCGTCCTGACTGGCACCGCCGCCATATCGTCGTGCACCACCACTACCACAACCGGCAAAAACCGAATTACGTCCATCGGTCGCGCCGGGACTGGGATCGATACAGCAGCGACAACCGCTGGCAACATCAGCCAAGACACCGCCGAGGCGCTCGTTACCAAAGCACAACCGCACGCGAACGTTTCTCCCATAGAAATCATCCGACAGAAACAACCCGCACCGCACGCGAGCGCCCAAATTCTGCAAATCCTGCGATCCAAAATCGCGCCGAACGT
>DATGSL010000257.1:0-3239 GCA_035302665.1 Opitutales bacterium
GGCGACCATTCAAAAACCGCGGCGAGCCGGCTTTCATACAACCGGAATCGACATCTCGGAAAATGCACTCTCCTACGGAAAAGCCGCAGGCATTTTCGATCAGACCATTCAGGCCGATCTCAATGCTCTCTCCGGCAAAAAAGAAACGGAGATCGAGCAAACCATGGAAAAAAGCGACCTGTTGGTTTCAACGGCTTCCTTGGTTTATCTTGAACTTTCTACAATCGAAAAACTCATCGCGGCCTTTGCCAAACCAAAGCGGGAAGGCTTCGTTCTCGTCAATTTCCTTGCACCATTTTCCCCGGAAAAGGCTGATGCAACCAAGCGCATTCTCTTGAACCATCTGGAATTTGTCGGAAGCACGGCCTCGCGACACCGCCTCCTCTCCCCCCTTGAGCGGGAAAATTATCCGGATGAAAAATGGAGCCTTCTCGAACTTTGGGTTTTACGACGCAAAAGCTGATCACGAAATAGGCAGGTTTGGACGAGCAAGTATGCTCGTCCGTACCTTTCTGTCGTCGCCGAATAAAATAAAATTATTCTCTGACGATATCGCTCTCCGCCGATTCCTCCAGATTCTCCTCGTCTTCGGTTTCAGCATCTGACTCTGTCGTTTCGCCCGATTCGAGGAAAGCGGAAGATTCGTTTGTTTCATCTTCGCTATTTTCACCTTCTTCAGGAAGAAGATCTTCGATCGGATCCCAGCTGGTCGCGCGATATTTTTCACGCAATGTGAGAATCGATTCGACGACATGAACCGAATCTTTTGTCAGCCGATCAAGGATTTCCTGGATTTTAGCATTATCCCGCAAGCGACCTTCCAGCGCGCTCTTTTTCTGCGTGTATTCGGTTTTACCGGACTCAAGTTTCTCCCGAACTCCGGAACCGAGCGTTTTGATATAATTTTCAAAAAGAGCTTCGGAAACACGGATCGCCTCGTTTGGAAAAAGCGCCGCTAAACGGTTGGTCACGATCTCCTGAAGAGCTTGTTTACCGTCGTCTCCAAGCTGTTTTTGCTTCACTTGAGGAGCTACCGGCACATCGCGTTTATCATCATCGCCAAAAATACGTCGACGAACCGAAGCCAAGCTCCGGAAGAGGATCCAATCCCAAAATCCTTTCCGCACTTTCAAATCGTCGGCCTGAATCTCAACGTTACAATTTTCGACATCCGATTTTGCATTTGCGAGCGCCGAACGCGCCTCTTCAATTGCTGGTTCGAGAACCTGATCGAGATCGTCGATCGCACGGCGGACTTCGGCTGTCAGCTCAACTCCGCCATAAGGACCGGCGACAAGGGATGCAGCGCGGTCAGCCGAATCTTTCTCAACCTCTTTACGGCACGATTCGAAAATTTCGTCCCATTTCTGCTGCAGGTCCGAGAGACTCTCATCCGATTCAAACCAGTTATCGAGAGCTTGGATCGCTTTTCCTTCGGTCTCCTCACGAAGATTTTTCGAAAAAGATTCCGCACCCCGGCGATTTTCGCCCCGCAAACGACCGAAAGACTCGTTCCAATTAAGGGTTTCAAGTTTTTCGATCGCATTCAGGCGCGCCTGAACCTCCTGCAACTCTCTCCGCAATCCCGCTTGGCGCTCACGGAATTTTCCGGTCGATTCGGCTGAACAGTGATTCTGAATCTCGCCCGCTAGGCGTTTTCCGAGATTCAAGCTATCTCCCATAAATTCGTGGAGATAGTCGTTACTGTTCAAATATTGCGTCAGATCGTTGAGAAAAACCGAAAAGGCACGGGTCGGATCTTCGCGTGTGCTCTGAGTCTCCGCCACAGCCTCCGCCACGACTTCAACCTCGGAATCGTCGGATGAATCGGCCTCGTTTGTCTCTGCGGCTTCCTCCGGCACTTCCGCCTCTTTTGCCTTTGGTTCCTGAGCCTGCATCAAGGCAGCCGACGCCGCATTCAACAGGTCGATCGGATAAATTTTCAAACGACCTTCCTCAGCGGCTTTGCGCAAAGGCGCACTCATCACGAGCGATTCAAATGCCCGGATCACTTCGCCCGGCGACTCACTTTCGAGGCTCGGCTTAAAGGAACCGTCCGGCTCAAGGTCGCGCTTGTTTGAATCAACATTGACGACGAGAAAAATCCGGCTGAAGAGATTTAGAAGATCGCCGAACTCCTCGAAAACCTGCTCGAGAAAGAGCGTATCGGTTTTCACCACGAAAACCGCACAGGCCGCACTGTTTCGGAATTCGCGGGTCATCAAATCATAACCGAACTTCATCCGCGAATAAAGGCCCGGCGTATCGACCAGAACGGCCAACGATTCCTGAAGGTTTTTCGCGGGAACCTCGACATCGATCCGGCGCAGAGCTTCCGGATAATGGACGCCCGGCTCAAATTCCTCGCCCCGTTCCTCAGCCTCCCGAAGTCGCGCAGCCAACATCTCATGGCTGTCCTGAATCAAAAGTTGCAACGACTTGTTGTCGGCATACGTCAGCTTTTCGCCATTGTAGCGCGATGCGACAAACTTATAGGTATCGCCGTATTTAACGTGGACGAGACATGGATACGCCGGAAGAGAGGTAACTTCACTGACGTAGGTCGCGCTGATCGCATTCATCAACGTCGACTTTCCGCTCTTCAGCGGTCCGAAGATAATGACGTAAGCCTGCTGTTCCTCAACTTTGCTGATCAGCGTTTCGAGCCGATGGTGAGCATCGGAAATTCCCGCTATCGGATGCTGCAACGCATCGCTGTCGGTTTTCCCCTGCACCTCTTCGCGGGCTTCGCGAAGAACAGCCTCGAACGGGGCAAGAATATTGGCAAACTCCTCACAAAATTCGGAGATCTCGGTCTTAATCGATGGAAATTGGGCGTCGGTCGTCATAAGGAAAACATTTTGATTGCGATTACGAGAGCCCGGATATTTCCACGAGCTCCTGTGAAAGAACACGCCTATCTTTGGCAGTTGTCGAAGGCGCTGTCAAAGGCAGTTGCAGGAGGTCATCTACCCCTAAAAGAATATAGGGTTATAACCTATTGATAAATGGAGATATCCGAAAAGCAACATCGCTCATTTTTTTACAGGATCGAGCTGCTTTTGATTCAGAGTTTCGAGACGGACAATGGTTTCAGATATCGAGTAGGAGGTCCCCTTGCGGGGACCGTCCTCTCACACCACCGGACGTACGGTTCCGTATCCGGCGGTTCAAGGTGAATCAAACAAGAGACGATGCTGAGTGGCGAGGCTGATCAACCCATGACGGTCAAACCATGA
>DATGSL010000258.1:0-4238 GCA_035302665.1 Opitutales bacterium
CAGAACGGGAATGATTCCGGCAACAATGATTCCGGTTACTAGTCCGGCCAATTGTGCTCCAGCCATTTGCTGACCGACGATCAGCGGTTCCTGCGCATTCGAAAACCCGAAAAATCCGGCACTGAGCGCAACGAGAAAACCACCCGCACCGGCGGCCTGAACGATCGTTTTGCGAACACGAATCGCACCGCAGAACCAGATCGCGCAAAGCGAGGAGAGAAAGGAAACTGCGAAAACCTCCACCCGGTTGCCGAACATGACAGCGGCGAAAAAACTGATCAGAACCGTCATGAAAATTGCCGGGCGTTGGCCGATCAAAATGGCGACGATCAGCGGAGCCAGACTATAGGGAGCGAGGTAAGGCAAAACCGAAAGCCAGTTCGAATTGTCGAGAAGGAGCGGATGGTTCCCGATATAAAGAATAAGCCAGATCAAAAAGAGGTTTCCGACCGTCACGAGGGCCAGAAGGGCGAGCCGACCGTTGCTCATCAGCGTTTCGCGATCTTCGATCCGGATGTAGATCACTGCGCCAAAAAGAACAGCGAAAACGAGAAAAATCCGGTGGAAAACGAGTTCGTTAAAGTGAAAAGAAAAACCGTGTTGCTGCTGTTCCGCCAGAAATCGACGATATTCGCCGAGCATTTCATGTTGTTCAGGCGTCACGACCATGCCCGGTTCAGCCATTGTTTGCCCCTCGGTCACCGTGCGCCGAACCGGTTCGACCGATGCAACCGCTTTTTGCTGGAGTTCTTCGGTCGTTTGCCCGTCGAAATGGATATTCGGAACGATCCCCGGTCGGAAAATCCGGAAGAGAGCGATTGAGACCTCCTGCGGGACGTTGAGTCCGGTTAAGTTGATGCGGAGAAATTGGAGGGCTTGCTCTTCGCTTTGGATCGTCTTCTCGACGACGTTCCCATTTGGTCGAACAAGATTTAGAATCGAAAACCGTTCGTTTTCGCCGATATGAAGGGAGGAGTCCTGAGCGTAGATTCCCTCGCGGAAAATTTCCCGCAAAGTGACCAATCCGTTGTCAAAGAGGAGACGGCGCGTTGGTTCGTCGGTGTGTTGAAGCAGGATGGTAACATCTTCGACGTTTATCCGATGCGGGCGGGTTCGATTGTATTCACTGGTAAATTCATGAATCGCCTGTCGTAAATCGCTGCCGCGAATTCCTTCGACTTGATTGGCGAGAGTGTTGATTTCGGAGAGGAGAGTGCGGATTTTCCCGGCAAAACTTTCGTAAGGCATCATATCGATGCGAAACGCCGGCGGTACTTGCTGAAGGATTTTCGTTCGCTCCCGCTCGGTGGCAATCTGGCTGATGTAGCTGAATTCCTGCGTTGCCGTGATCCGCATCGGAGCGATCTGGTTGGGGATCAATTGCGGACCAGCTGTTGAAACACCGATAAAACTCAGGTAGCCGACGATGAGCGCCGTCACGATAAAAAGAATGGCGGCGATGACCCGGCTTGTTTCCAGAAAATAGGCAAAACTCGAGCCTTCGCCGGTTTTGCGCCGCCGTCTGGGCGGATCGGTCCGTTCTGGACGCGCATTCGTTTTTGGAAAGAATGTGGCCATGATACTTCCGAAAAGAAGAGGGGTCAGGGGCGGGAGCGCTGCTTTTCCCGGCTGCGGAATCGCTCGTACGCTTCGATGATCTTCAGTACAAGAGGATGCCGCACAACATCCGATGAATCAAAATAAAAAAATGAAATTCCCGGAATATCGCGGAGGATTTTATGGACTTGTTTCAGTCCCGATTGCTTGGAATGCGGGAGGTCGATCTGGGTAACATCTCCGGTGATAATGACTTTACTTCCTTCTCCGAGCCGCGTGAGAAACATCATCATTTGCTCTGGAGTCGTGTTTTGAGCCTCGTCGAGAATAATGTACGCGTTGGAAAGCGTCCGTCCGCGCATGTAGGCGAGCGGCGCGATTTCGATGATCCCTTTTTCGATCAGGCGATCAGCATATTCGCGATCGAGCATGTCGTAAATCGCGTCGTAAACCGGCCGGAGATAGGGGAGGATTTTTTCGCGCAAATCGCCGGGAAGAAATCCGAGAGCTTCTCCGGCTTCGACAGCTGGCCGGGAGAGAACGATGCGGCTGACCTCCTCTTTTAACAGCGAGGCGATCGCAGCCGCCATCGCGAGGTAGGTTTTTCCTGTTCCCGCCGGACCGATTCCGAAAACGACATCGTTTCGTTCGATCGCTTCGAGATATCGCTTTTGTCCGAGCGTTTTTGGAACAATGGTTCTGCGGTTGACCTGGAGAATCACCGGATTGGAAAAAAGTTCCCGAAGCTTTTCCTCCTCGCCGTTTTTTACGAGCTGGAGCATGTATTGGAAATCGCGATTGCGGATCGTAATTCCTTCCGCGCGGCCCTTGTTGAGGAAATTAAAAAGGTGTTTCGCTTTCTTTACTTGTTCCTCTTCGCCTTCGATTTGAAGCCATTCCTCGCGCGTGACGAGGGAGACGTCCAATTCCTCCTCGATCAGACGCAGATTATCCGGTTTTCCGCAATAGAGCTGACTGAGCACACGCGGATTTTGGAAAGTCAAAGTCTCCGTAGCCATAGGTGAAAAAAGGTTTCTCTCCTAAGAGCTGTTTTGCGCGGTGAATACTTCGCGCAGACGCTTCCAAATCGCTTCGAGTGAAGCTGGAAGAACGCGGGTTGTTGCGATAACAGGCATAAAATTCGTATCTCCTTCCCAGCGGGGAACAATATGGCAATGAAGATGGGAACTTAAAGTGGCGCCGCCCGCATTTCCCATATTAAAACCGACGTTAAATCCATCCGGCTTAAAAGCTTCCGTCAGCAGATTTTGACCGAGAACGATCGTTTCCATCAGCTCGGACCGTTCGTTTTTGAAGAGTTCCGAAAGCTTATTGACCTGTCGAAAGGGAACGGCCAGCAGATGGCCTGCATTGTAGGGAAAGCGATTGAGCATCAAATAGATGGTTTCTCCTCGATGAATGATAAAAGCTTCGTGATCGGGCTTTTCCGGGAGTTCTTGAAACGGATTTCCATCATCTGGATCGAGTGGCGCTTCGACGAAATCCATGCGCCAGTATGCGTGTAATCGCTCCATTAAGAATAAAAGTTTACACCCTGAGCTTCATGATGAAAAAAGTCAAAGATGCTTTGGAGGTCCGGCGGAAACCTAAAAAATGATCGTTTAGCCATGTTCACTCTCTGCCTGCATCGATAATCGGAAGAAGTTTTCCGCCTCGTTAACGAGTCGCAGGCAAAGATGATAATCAGCTGTCCACGAATTGCTTAGACGGATACTTTTAATAAAACCGAGCCCCGGTTTTCCGTGCGGATTGTAATCAGGATCGATTTTAATCGTGAAACGCGGGTTTCTTGAATGAGCCACGTAAAACTGGTCCCGTTGACCCCGCGTCCGTTTCACCATGTAGAAATTCGAATAGCGATCGCTTTCCATCAATTTTCGCGCGTCGAAACTTCGATCACGTCGTGGGGCGCAGCTTCTTTTAAACCGGCAGAACTGATCCGAATGTAGCGGGCGCGGGCGCGGAGTTGCTCCAGATCGGCCGCCCCGAGATAACCCATGCCCGATTGGATGCCACCGATGAGTTCAGCGATCGTGTTATTGACCGGACCCGAAACCTCTTTCAACGCTTCGATTCCTTCCGCGGTCACCTTTCGTGTCGCATCAGGCTTCTCGTGTCCATAGCGGGAGGCTGAACCCATTTCCATCGCTGCGAGACTGCCCATTCCGCGATATTGTTTGTAAAGCTTTCCATCGATTTCGATGATTTCCCCGGGTGCTTCCGGACATCCGGCAAACATACTTCCGCAAATAACCGCATCGGCAATCGTGAGCGCCTTGATAATATCGCCCGATTTCGAAATTCCACCGTCGGAAATGATCCGGACTCCTTTCTCCCTCGCAATTTTCGATGCAACGTAAATCGCGGTCAGTTGGGGAATGCCGACTCCTGCCACGAGGCGCGTTGTGCAGATGGAACCGGATCCTTGGCCGACTTTGATCGCATCTGCACCGCAGTCTGCAAGAAATTCGACGCCCGAAGCACTTGTGACGTTCCCGGCAATAATCGTCAAATCCCGGAACGTTTCCCGAACCATTTTCACCATTTCGCCGACGCCTTGGGAATGTCCGTGAGCAGTCGAAATCGCAACCGCATCGACTCCTTCGTCGATCAGCTGGCCGACGTGAGTGATGACCCGGTCGCGGTCGATGTTGCCCGAT
>DATGSL010000259.1:0-4304 GCA_035302665.1 Opitutales bacterium
TGGAAGGATAAAAAAGAGCAACAGCTCAAAATTCGGATTCAAAAACGCAAAGGCCAGAAAAACCGATCCGGCGACAAAGACATTGGTTCCAATCGCACCCGGCACAATCGCAACCGCGCCAACTGTCGCAATCAAACCGACCCAAATGAACAAATTGAACCGAAACGTCCCCCATTGCCTCTCCAGCGCCGTGCCCATGATGAAGAAAATATACCAGGCAAAGGCGACGAAAATCGGATGCCCGACCGGCGGCGGCATGAGAATAAAAGTAAATGCCCGCCACACTTCGCCGGACCACAAGGTTTCGTTGGTCAAAACCAACAGGCGAGGATCGATGCTTCCGGTCAACATCAACCCGAAAACCAAAGCCTGCCCGGCTATCAAAACCAAGGTTATATTCGGCACGGCCAACCAGCCGAAGCGGCGCTCCAATTGATCCAAAAGTCTCACCTGCTCTTTCCTTCCTTCAGCATTTGTTTCAAAATCTCCCCAATCCTGTTTTTAAATCACCTTCTTCCGCCCTTCATGATCGAGTTCTGCCGTTCACAAACGACGAAAACAAAGAGGCAACAGAGTCGGCAACTCCCACAATTTGCAACCAAAACCGATTTTTACCGGCGAAATCCGAACATCAGCTGCAAACTGCGCTCGGTATGCCCTCCGATCGAAGCGTTTCCGCCGCGAATCACAACGGTCCGCAAACAGCGATATTCATTCACCAATTCCGCATCGTGCCAGATAACCTGGGCATTCTGCCGCTGCTCCGGCTCGTCCGCCAACGCTCTCCATTCCTTCGGAATCCCGGTGGCCGTAAATCCAATTTCCCAGCCAGCCGGTCCGCCCGTCGGCATCGATCCGCGAAAAAAGAAGGGATAGCGCCGGAGATAATCGGGAATCCGATCCGATTTTACCCGAACGACATAGGCAACAGGAATCGACCGAAAATAATCAGTGAAATCGCTCACATTGCCTTCCCGAAAACGATCATAAAAATCGAGTGGATCGAACCCGGTGATATTCATCCCGTTGAAAAGTCCGTGCGTATTTTTCGATCCAAAACCTTTCCAATCATACCATTCCTGAAACGATTCCGAAAGCCATACACCCATTTCAAAATGAAGATGCGCCCGCTCTTTCGGAATCGTATAACCGCCAGCCGAACGTCCCATGATTCCGATTCTTTGCCCCGCGCGAATCACGCCACCCGGCCGCACTTCTTCCCGGATTTTGCTCAAATGCGCATAAAGCGTCACGATCGCAGGCGATACATCCCGATGCTCGATCACCACATAACGCCCGTAACCGCTGTTGCCCGCAATCCGATTCACATAAACAACCACCCCATTCATCACCGCAACCACCGGATCGGTCGCCTCTCCCCGACGATCGCGAGCAATCGGCTTCAAATCGAGCGCTTCATGAAAACGCGCGCCGCTGTTGCGAATACATCCGAAAAGTCCCGACTCCACACGCCCGGAAATCGTCGGCTGAATAAAAGCCTCCGGTCCTTCTCCATTCGCATAAGCGGGATTCGGTGTCGGCCAAACAATCTGCACGCGAGCTTCCAGCCCCGAAATCCCGGCCCCAACAAGTAGGAGAAACAAGCAAAAATATTTTACCATCCGGAAGATTGTGCCTTACGAAGCTCGTCCGATGTCTTTTGAATCGACCTGACAATTTCCGGAAGCTCCTCGTCGGGAACCTCGAGATAAAACATGATCCGGCCATCCTGAACCGGACCCGAAATATAATAGGCCCCCAACGGCAAACCATTGATCACGATCACGAGCCGTTTTCCCTGATTGGCAATGGTTGTCCGATAAAAATCGGTCGTCGCTGCCGTGCGGAAAAGCAAAATAACCGCCGGACCAAACTCCGTCTCATAAAGACTCGCGTTCCCGATGTCCGATTCGACAAACACCGGTCGCGACTTGACCGTGATATGGCTGCCGCTGACCGGCAAAATCATCTCCGCAATATGGCTCGGCGGCAAATGATCGCTCTCCTCGAGGTAAAACCGGACAATATGCGGCGTAAAGTCGCGTTTCGTCGTGCGGCAACCGCTTAAAACGAGACAAGCGGCAACCGCAACAAATCCGAAGACTCGCAAACTGGGGAAGTTCATAAGCAATCCAGCAAAAGATATTTCCGCGAATCTACAATCCCAAATAGAAACTTCTTCGGCCCCTCCTTCTACCTTTTGCGTTTCAATCTCCAACCTTTTTTCGGTTGCATTTTTCGAGGCTTTAAAAAAATTAAGCCTCATGTCCTCTCTTTGCCCTTGTGGTTCAAACGTTGACTTCGCCAAATGCTGCGAGCCGATTCTCCTGGAAACGAGCTCCGCTCCGACTGCCGAAGCCCTTATGCGCTCGCGCTACACGGCCTATGTGAAAGGCAATATTCCTTACCTGAAAAAAACCCTGACCAAGGCCCAGCAGACCGATTTTTCTTCAAAAGAGACGCAGAAATGGGCGGAAGAATCGACCTGGCTCGGTCTCGAAATTCAAAAAACCGAAGGCGGCACCGAAGAGGACGATGAAGGTTTAGTCGAGTTTGTCGCCCACTTCTCAGCAAATGGCAGCAAACACCTTCACCACGAGATCGCTCTTTTCGAGCGTGAAGAGGGCCTTTGGCGCTATTCCGGAATGAAAGAACCGGAAGGACAAACCGTCCGGCGCGACGGGCCAAAAATCGGACGCAACGATCCATGCCCTTGCGGAAGCGGGAAAAAATACAAAAAGTGCTGCGGCAAATAACCGATCTTAACCGCCGCTGAGCATCTTTGCCCGAAAATCCCGATCGAGCTTCGAATCAGTCCCGATTTCCAATACGCGCACACCCTCCGTCCACGGTTCAGCAATTTTATCCGATAATTCGTCCCAATCGGAGATCTTCGCGTATCCGATTTCGTAAACGGAACAAAGCTTCTCAAAATCAACTTCGTGCGGAGTTAGAAAAAACTCCGTGAAGGGCGGATCGATTTTCGCCACCGGCAGCGATTGAAAGATCCCGCCTCCCCCATTGTTGATCAGCAAAACGGTCAATCCTCCCAGCAGCGCCCCTTTCGCGAAAAAGCCGTTTTGATCGTGCAAAAATGCCAATTCCCCCGTCAGCAGAATCGTTGATCGTCCTTCACTGGCCACTCCGAGAGCGGTCGACACGATTCCGTCGATTCCATTCGCCCCGCGATTAAAAAAGATTTCCACCGGCTCCTCACGCTTCTCAAAGAAAAACTCCGCATCCCGAATCGGAGTGCTGTTCGAAATAAAAATTTTCGTCCCCGCCGGCGCCTTCTCCCCAAGCAAACGAGCAATTTTCCCCTCAAACATCCAATCGCATTGCTCGAATCGCCCCGCCAGATCGCTGCTTACTCGATTGCGAGCATCCAGCCACAAATTCGCAAACGACGAATCTCCTTCGTATTCAATCTTTCGCAACACGCTCTCCACCAACGGCCCCAGATCAGCGCGCAAATGGAAATCCGCCGAATGAAGCGGATCGACATTCCGATCGCTTTCATCGACAACGATCTGCGTCGCATCAAGTTTTTCCAACCACTCCCGAAGCCGCTTGCTCGTCGGAAGCGGTCCAAATCGCAAGACCAAATCGGGCAATGGCTCCGGAATTTCCTTCCGCGCCAATAACGCATCGTAATGATCGATCACCGCCGGAGCCGCGCCGCGTTGACGGAGCGGCGACAAAACATCGGCTAAAATCGGTGCACCAATTCGTTTCGCAAGCGCCGAAACCGCCCGAACATAACGATCCGCATCCGCCGGATCCGCAGGTCCAGCTACGATCAACGGCCGTTTCTTCGTTTCCAAAAGCTTCACAAGCTCCCGCACCTCTTTTTCCGACGGTAAAACCGCGCGCATCTCGACCGTTCTGACCGGTTCCAAAAGCCGAAAAAGCTCCTCCCGGTCGAAATTTGTCAAACTTCCGTCGGAAATCGGCGCAAGCGGATCGCGAAACGGCACATTTAAATGAACCGGCCCAGAAACCGAAAATAACGTCCGCTCACATGCGTGCGAAAGCGTCTGCCGCAAGTATTTGAAAAGCTTCAACGATGCTTCCGGCAATGCGAGTTCCGCCTGCCAACGCGGATAATCCCCAAAGATTTTCACCTGGTCGATCGTTTGCCCCGACGCACAATCGCGCATCTCCGGCGGACGATCGGCCGTCAAAACCAACAAGGGCACCCGACTTTCCCTAGCCTCGATAACAGCCGGAAAAAAATTTGCCGCCGCCGTTCCCGATGTGCAAACCAACACGACCGGCCACCGAATCCGTTTCGCAACACCGAG
>DATGSL010000260.1:0-7197 GCA_035302665.1 Opitutales bacterium
CCGGAGCGCGGGTCTTTAGCGATGAATATGGCGGATTCCGTGTCTTGATCGATTTTACTGCTGAAGGCGGCCGCAATTTCGCGCGGTTGACTCAGCGTATCGCCGAAGAAAACCGTCCCGGACAAGTTCCCGGTCGCCTCGCGATCGTTCTCGACGGCGTGCTTTATTCCGCACCGACCGTTCAAAATGCTATCACCGGCGGTTCGGCGGAGATCAGTGGGCGTTTCTCGCAACGGGATGCTTTTGAATTGGCGAACGTTTTGAATAACCCGCTCGATGTGCCGCTGGAAATCGTCGAGATGTACGAGATAGGGCCGACGCTTGCAGGCGATTCGATCGCTTCGGCAAAAATGGCGATGATCATCGGAGCTTCCCTGGTCGTCGTCTTTATGGCGGTTTATTATCTGATCGCCGGCGTCGTCGCCTGTATCGCATTGGCGATCAATGTTCTGGTTATCCTCGGTACCCTTGCCAGTCTCGGTGCAACGCTTACCTTGCCCGGTATCGCGGGGATCGTTCTCACGATCGGGATGGCTGTCGATGCGAACATCCTGATTTTCGAGCGGATCCGGGAAGAACTTCGGATCGGAAAAAGCATCAAAAGTGCTCTCCATGCCGGATTTGATAAGGCACTCTCCGCGATTCTTGATGCGAACATCACCACCTTATTAGCCGCAGCCATCTTGATTTATCTGGGAACAGGGCCGGTAAAAGGTTTTGGTGTTACGCTCGCGATCGGTATTTTTACTTCGGTTTTTGGAGCGCTGATCGTTACGCGTCTCATCCTCGATTTTCTCATCAACTCCGGCATCGTTTCAAGTCTTCCGATGCTGCAGTTTGTTAAAGAGCCGAAGATCGATTTTCTCAAATACCGCAAGCCGGCATTTATCGGCGCAGGAGCAGTGATCGTCGTCGGAATTATTGCGATTTTCGCCCGCGGTAACGATATCTATGGAATCGACTTCGTCGGCGGCGATGAAATTCGTATCTCCTTCACCGAGCGTCTCGATACGGGTGAGATCGCCCGCGTTGCTGAGGCGCATGATCTTGGCGAGGTGATTCCGGTCTATCGGAGTCCGATCGGGGGCACGATGGAGGAGTTGATTATACAGACTCAGTCGGGAGAGGGAGAAGCTGTTTTTGCGGCTCTCGACGAAGAGTTTCCCGAAGCCGGACTTGTTCTTGTTGGCGAAAGCTTTATTGGGCCGAGTGTCGGAAAGGAGATCCGGAACAATGCGATTATTTCCCTCGGAGTCGCGCTCATCGGTATTTTGCTTTATGTCGCACTTCGCTTCGAGGTCGGCTATGGCGTCGCTTCGGTTGTAGCTCTGGCTCATGATGTTCTGATTTGCGTAGGACTCTTTGTTCTGAGCGGAAAACAGTTCACGGCGCCGATGGTTGCCGGGGTGCTGATGGTTGTCGGGTATTCGATCAACGACTCGATTGTTATCTTTGACCGATTGCGCGAACAGCTGACGCTCGATCCGAGTTCGAAGCTCTACGATATTATTAATTTCTCGATTAACCGAACCTTGAGCCGGACTCTTTTGACGAGTATCACGACGTTACTTGCCACCGGTGCGCTTTATCTGTTCGGAGGCGGTGTGGTGAACGATTTCGCCTTTATTTTCCTGCTCGGAATTATTTCCGGAACGTTTTCGTCGATCTTCATCGGAAGCCCGATCTTCTACTGGTGGCACAAAGGTGACCGCCGTCATGTTGAAGAGCGCAAAGATGTGTTGCCGAATTACGAGTGGGTGGCATCGAGCAAGGCTTCGAAGTAAGGAGCCTCCTGCCGGATGCGTTGGACTTCAAAACCACTTCAGGATGATCAGGTTTCCGCTTTAAGCCAAAGCCTGGGGTCGTCGCGGATACTCGCCACCCTTCTTATTCGTCTCGGTATCTCCGATCCCGACGCCGCCCAAGCTTTTCTTCATCCGCGCCTTCGGCAACTCGACGATCCGTTTTCTATTACAAACCTTCGTTCGGCGGTTGACCGAATCCGGCAGGCAATTGATGGCGGTGAGAAAATGGTTGTCCTCGGCGATTACGATGTCGACGGCGTTACCAGCACCGCCCTTCTGATAAGCATTCTCCGTCGATTGGGAGCCAAGCAGCCGGGCTTCATTGTTCCCCGCCGTCTTGAAGAAGGGTATGGTTTGAGCCGAATCGCGATCGACCGTGTTCTCGAAGAGGAGGACATTGACTTATTTATTGCGGTTGATTGCGGCACGAATTCGGTCGAGGAGGTGGCTTATCTTCGCGCCAAGGGAATCGATGCGATCATCATCGACCATCATCGATCGAAGGAGGAGATTCCCGAAGACGCGATTTTGATTAACCCTCATGTTCTCGACCGACCTGATCAGCCGTGGGTGAATCTTTGCACGGTTGGACTTGTCTTTAAAGTTGCCCACGGACTTCTCAAAGTTCTACGGGCGGAGAAAAATCCGGCGGCCTATCAGATCGTTTTGAAGGATTATCTCGATCTTGTGGCGATGGGCACGATTGCCGATCTTGTTCCGCTGCGAGATGAAAACCGGATTCTCTGCAAATACGGACTTCGCGTGATCCAGGAGGGACGTCGCCCCGGAGTAAACGCACTTTTGAAGGTTTCGGGCGTTAAGCAAGGCGAGGAAGTCGTGCCGATGGATATTTCCTTCCGGATCGGTCCACGCATCAATGCGAGCGGCCGGCTGGCCGATGCCTCGTTGCCAGTCGAGATGCTTCTCAACGACAACCCTGCTTTTTGCGAAGAAAGCGCACAGCTTCTCGAAGAATTTAACCGGGAGCGACAGGAAATCGAGCGGCAGATAACGATCGAAGCGAAGCGCCAAAGGGAGATCCATGTGCCCGACGCCATGGGAGTTGTTCTTTTCAATGAAGAATGGCATGCGGGCGTTGTCGGGATCGTGGCGAGCCGGATCAGCCGGAAATATCACCGGCCGACAATTGTTTTAGCTTCCGAAGACGGCGTGGCTCAAGGGTCGGGCCGGAGTGTTTCCGGAATCAACTTGGTCGAGATTTTGCGGGAGTGCGACGATCTGCTTGAAAGTTGGGGCGGACATCCGTTGGCCGTTGGAGTCTCTCTGCCGCAGGAAAATGTCGCCGATTTTCAGATTCGGTTCGATGAACTCGTTCGGGAAGCTTCGAAAAACATTCCGCTGGAGCCGGAAATCGAGGTTGCCGCCTGGCTCGAATTGAGCGACGTCAACGAGGATCTCCTAGCTGATCTCGATCTGCTTCACCCGTTTGGACAAGGGCATCGGGAGCCGATATTTGCGGTGAAAGATGTCGTTCTTCAGACGCCGGTCGAGGTATTTATGGAGCGGCATTTTCGTTTCCGGATCGTCGATCAAAACCGCAGACGCCTATTTGGAGTCGCGTGGCAAAAGGCGGATCGGATTCCGCCGATCGGAGAGCCGATCGACGTTCTCATCCGTGTTTACTGGAACTATTTCAACAACCGGAAATCGCTTCAGCTCGAAATGATCGATTGGCGGCCCTCAGGACCGAGCAGAGAACTCCCACCGCCGATGGCGATGGAGAGTCTCGTGAACAAGTAGAAAGAGTCGCAATCGGCTCGGGACCTTCGGTCTTAAGCGGTTTTTCGGACGTGCGGAAAGATGCACGTCCGCGTTTTTTCACGTCAGCGCCTGGAGATCTTCCTCCGAAAGCTGGAGCTCGGCTGCGTTGAAAAGACTTTTTAGCTGGTTCGAATTCGTCGCACTGACGATCGGAGCCGAAACGGTCGCTTGGGCAATCAGCCAAGCGATGGCGATTTCCGCTTGTTTGGCGCCGGTGCGTTCGGCAACTGCATCGAGCGCGGCGAGAATCCGTTTTCCTCTGTCATCGAAATACTTTTTGAGCATTTCTTCCCGACCTTTGCCGACGATATCGTCTGCCGAGCGGTATTTTCCTGAAAGAAATCCGGAAGCGAGGCTGAAATAGGTGACGACTCCGATCGCTTCTTTGGCGCAGAGATTCTGGAGCTCGTCGTTAAAGTCATCGCGGTCGTAGAGATTGTATTCGGGCTGGATGACCTGGTAGCGCGGAAGGTTTTTCGCATCAGCCGTTTCGAGTGCTTCGCGCAAAAGTCCTACATTGTAATTGGAGGCACCGATCGCGCGAACTTTCCCTTGTTCGATCAGCGTTTGATAAGCGGAAAGAGTCTCTTCGATCGGAGTATTCGGATCGGGCCAGTGCGAAAAGTAAACATCGATCGTGTCTGTTTGCAGACGGCGCAGGGAATCCTCGACCGCTTCCGTAATCCAGCGTTTGGATAGGCCGCCGCGACCTTCGGAAAGTTCGGTCCCGACCTTCGTGAAAATGACCACTTTTTCCCGTCGGCTCGGTTCTTTCTTCAGCCAATTTCCGATAATCGTTTCCGATTCGCCGCCGCTGTTTCCCGGTACCCACATCGAGTAGGAGTCGGCTGTGTCGATCGTGTTGAGGCCGCGTTCGACCATTTCGTCGAGCAACGCATGCGACTGTTTTTCGTCGACCGTCCATCCGAAGACGTTGCCACCAAAAACGATCGGCGGAATTTGAATGCCTGTTGTACCAAGTTCTTTTGTCTTCATAAGTTTCCTGATTCATTGTTTAACTTAAATCCCGCAGTAACAGATGATTTTTAAACCACTAATAAACACTAATACGCACTAATGAAGAGGGTGCGAATCGAGATCCGACGAGTTTGGCCATAGCGCGAAATGGCGAGCTGTATTCAGTAAAGCTTTATGTATAAGTTGTTAATTAATCCTGATTAGCGCTCATTAGTGTTTATTAGTGGTTAAAAATAACTGATCTTTTTAGGTTTAAGCGATCTCTTCAAAAGCCTCTGCAATCAGCTCGAATGAACGGAGACGTTTGGCATGATCAAAGACATCGGAAACGATGATCAGCTCGTCGGCGCCAGTCTCTTCAAAAAGATTTTTCAGGCCGAAACGAACGGTTTCGGGTGAGCCGATAATCGAGCGGGCGAGCATCTGTCCGGCTTGTGCTTTCTCAAAAGGTGTCCAATAGCTGTCGATATCCTCGATCGGCGGACGCATCAGACTGCGTGATTTCCGAAAAAGATCGGCAAACGACATCTGCTGAGTTGTCGCTAAGAAAGTCGCTTCGTCGTCGGTTTCGGCTGCGATTATATTTACTCCGACCATCAGGTAGGGACGTGCGCTCTGTTTCGACGGTTTGAAACGTGTCCGGTAAATCTCGAGTGCCGCGTGGAGCTGCTGCGGGGCGAAGTGCGAGGCAAAACTGTACGGTAAACCGAACTCTGCGGCCATACTTGCGCCGAATTGGCTGGAACCGAGGATCCAGAGCGGTACTTCGGTTCCCGCGGCCGGGACGGCCTGCACCGGCTGGTTGGCGGCATTTTCTGAAAAATAGCCCTGCAGTTCCAGGACATCCTGAGGAAACGATTCCGCTGCATTCGGAGTTCGCCGCAAAGCCCGCACTGTTGCCGGATCGGTTCCCGGAGCGCGGCCGAGACCGAGGTCGATTCGGCCTGGGAAAAGATGGGCCAGCGTTCCGAATTGTTCGGCGATGACCATCGGAGAGTGATTCGGCAACATGATACCGCCTGCGCCGATCCTGATTTTTTCCGTTCCGGCGGCCAGATGGCCGATAACGACGGAGACAGCAGCGCTCGCGATTCCCGGGAAATTGTGATGTTCGGCAATCCAGAGACGTTCGTAATCCCACTTTTCGGCATGTTGAGCCAAATCGCGGGATTCATCGAGAGCCTGACCCGGAGTCCCCCCTTCCTTTACCCTGACAAGATCGAGAATCGACAGTTTTTTCATAAAATCTTCCGCTGCGGCGGCTTCAGAAAGTATGACAATAACCTGCCCGAACGGTCAAGCTGACCGGACCGCTACTTTAATCGGAAGTTACTGCATATTCTGAATAAACTCGAAGGCCAGATCGGGGAAGTCGGTAAAGACGCCATCGATCTCAGCATCGACAAAAATCGCATGATGCAGCTTCTCGATCGAATCAAACGGTTTCGTCAGACTATCCTTGCGAACGGTGTAGGGATGTACGGTTAGACCTTCTTTATGAGCCATTTTCGTAAAGCCGGTCGGTTTCCCATCGGAATCAAGGATGCTTGCGAGAGAAGGTCCGAGACCATCAACGGTTTTGGCGAGTTCGGGCAACTCCTCCGGCATCTGAAGTGCTGCGTATTCAAAACCATTTTCCGTTATTTTCGGGCGTCCGAGCAGGAGAAGCAGTTGTCCCTCCCAACCGAGTTCATGACGGACGCGCATCACCTCATCGCGGTCGAAACATTGCACCCAGCATGGATCTTCTTTGGTTTGATAACCATGCTTTTGGAGAATCGGAATCACGATTGCACTCAAGTCATAGCCTTCGTTGCGGTGCCAGGACGCCTGTTTTAGCTCAGGGTAAATACCGACATTGCGGCCGGTGCTTTTGTTGAGCCCCTGAATCATTTCGATCTGCTCTTCGAGAGTCGCGATCTTAAAGGAACCGGTCCATGCAGGGAAACGATCGGCGAAAACTGCTTCGTCGTTCTTGTGGTTGACCCGTTCGGTGACATTGAGCTGTTTCAATTCGGCGAGAGTGAAATCGAGCGCATAAAAACGTCCATTGGAGCGTTTGCGGTCCGGGAATTGGGTTTTTACATCGGTAACCGTGTCGATTTGGATATCGTGCAAGACAACCGGGACATTGTCTTTTGTCAGAACCAGATCCTGCTCGATATAATCGGCTCCCATTCCGTAGGCGAGCGCAGCTGCCTCGAGTGTATGTTCCGGCAAATAGCCGCTCGCGCCCCGATGAGCGATAGTGATCGGCGAGGCGGCCTGCACAGAAACGGCGAAGGTGAGCAGAAGAGGAAACGCACCGGGAAAACGGAAGGTCAAAAGTGCAGCGAGGTAAATCTTTGCTTTTAGCATGATGTTCAAGAGCCTAGCGAACCACCCGAAGAAGAGAAGCCTGAAAAACGGCCCGAAAAAGGTAGAGCTGGACCTCCAGGCCGACCGTAAGTTGTGCGAAAGAATCGGCTGCTCGCGCAAAGATAAAGATGCGAGCCGAATCTCCATTTAGCCGAAAGGTAGCGGTAAAACCATCACGTTCCTCGACGTCAGCTGACGTCAGATTTCCCACTTTTTACAGATGTTGTGCGAAAGTCGGAAGTCGTTGGAGAACTCTTCTCATAAGCAGGCGTAT
>DATGSL010000261.1:0-3390 GCA_035302665.1 Opitutales bacterium
CCGGCTCCCTCTTTATCGAGATCGAGAGCGATAAGCAAAAACTCGTCTCCTCCCCAGCGCCCGACCACATCGGAAACCCGCATCGCTTTCCGAACCGCTTTTGCAAATTCGCTCAGAACCAGATCGCCGGCCTGATGGCCCCACGTATCGTTGACGCGTTTGAAATTATCGAGATCGACGAGCGCAATATTGAGACCGGCCCCAGTTCGCTGAAACCGGGCCAACTCCTCGTCGAGACGCTCCTGAACCGCCCGGCGATTGTAAATACCGGTCAACATATCGCGCATTGCCAACTCCCGCATCTCCCGATGAGCCGCATTTAACTGATCCTGAAGCTTCAGCGTCCGCTCCCCGACGCGAATCCGGCAACGCAACTCCGTCCAGTTGCATGGTTTCGTCACATAATCGGAAGCTCCGGCATCAAACGCCAAAGTCATATTTTCAAACGTGCGATTCAACGTCAGAAAAATGATGTAGGGCGGATTCAGCGGCTCCTTCCAACGCAACTGCTTGCAAACTTCCAGCCCTCCGAGCTGCGGCATTTCCCAATCGAGCAACAATAGGCGAGGCGGATTTTCTCCCTGCATGACCTCGAGCGCATCGTGACCATTGTTGACGACAATGACCTCAAACCCCCATTTGACCAACAATCCTTCCAATAAGTAGCAGGTGGATCGATCATCGTCTGCAATAAGCGCTTTGATCATTCCGACGATTCCTCCCGGTCGCTCCAAAGTTCCTCGATCCGATCCTGGCACTTTTCCAGCACCTCCACCACTTCCGGATCAAAATAAGTCCCGCTACAACGACGGATCTCGCGCAACGTCTCCTCAGCCGTCCGGGCCGGCGAATAGGGCCGCTCAAAGCGGATCGCATCATAGGCGTCGGCTACCGCAAAAATACGCGCTCCCCGGGGAATTTCCTCTCCCTTCAATCCGCGCGGATAGCCGCTGCCATCGAAACGTTCGTGGTGGGAATAAACGATTTCGGCCGCGGCAGCCATCCGTGGATTATTTGAAAGAATCGAATATCCGATTTCCGGATGTGTTTTCATGATCTCCCACTCCTTTTTATCGAGCGCACCTGGCTTCTGAAGAATGGCATCGGGAATCGCAACCTTCCCAATATCGTGCAAAAATGCACCCGTTTTTATATCGACCAGTTCCTCACCATCCACCCCAAGAGTTTCAGCCAAAATAGTTGTAATCTCGGCCACCCGCTCGCTATGTTCTCCAGTCGATTTCTCCCGCGCTTCGAGCATCGAAACCAGTGCTTCCAGCGTAAATTTGAAAGCCCCTTCGAGCTGCTTCAACGTCTGCTCCAGAGCCGCGCTTCTTATCTCCACAAGACCTTCGAGCCGCCGCTGATAATTCCGATTCTCCAGAAGCAAATGCCGGTGACGGAGCCCCCGCTTCACCACAAACTGAAGCGTCCCCATATCAAATGGCTTGCTCAGAAAATCGTAAATCCCGGCCCGGATCGCCCGAACCGCATTCTCCGTCGTCGATTCTCCGGTAAAAATAATCCCGACAACCGAATCATCCTCTTCGAGAAGCGATTCGAGAAGCGTAAATCCATCTTCCTGCGGCATCCGGTAATCGCACATAATCAAGTCGATCGAACCGAGATTTTTCGAAAAATGCTCGCGCGCCTCGACTGGATTTGAAAAAGAGGCGACGTCGTGACGATCGGCCGTGAGGATATCCTTCAATGCCTTGAGAACGTCAGGATCGTCATCGACAAGGAGAATCCGACCTCTTTCAGGTGCTTCATTCGCGACGGAAGGAATAACAAAAGGACCGGACATAATCACAACAGAATAAAACCAAGAAGTCAGAGACGGGTGAAACTTCCTTCACTTTATTAGTCAAACATTTCCCAAGATGCAGCAAGGAAATTCCACTACATTCCCTCCTCCATTGCCGAATGAAACCCGCCGTCCGAATCGCCGCAAAAAAATCGCTAGTCTTAAGAGTTATAAATTCGCGTATTTACTTTCGGGGCGGTTTGGTGTTCTGGCTTTTATTGTGGCTTCTGCCAATCAGGAGATTGGCGTTCCCGGGCGCGCCGATCTCCCGATCGGCATAGAGCCGCAGCTAACCGTCGCTGCTCGGACCGCCAGTTTCCGGTCCGCAAACCTCCGCTGCATACGAGAGCTACGAGCGAGAAATCCCAATTCCTTTTTCTCGCAGCCGGAGAGAGTGTAGTTTGTCGCTGGTCTTGCCATGAGGTAATCCGGGATTATTTCGCTAACTTTCTTAAATAAATACGAGCAACGGATACGCTGCTTCCACGCGCTGATGGCGCATTTCAGTCGGGACCGACGGCCCGATTCATCCACCCGTCGAATATTTTTTATCGATCAGCCGCCGCGGGGGAGCTTTAGGCTTTCACAATCCAGACGATTCACAAATAATCCAAACCGTTTCCAGTTTTTCCCCAATCCGTCGCCCGGATGTCACACTTTCTCCTTAATCTCAAAACTCCATGATCAAAATTACTCACCGGCTTCGGCCCAAAATTGTCACAACAGCATCCTTACGCAAATCAGGTGCGGTTGCTCTCCTTACCTTCGGTCTCCTTTCGCCGGTTCTGGCGCAGGAAATGGCGAGCGGAATCGTTTTTCACGATCACAACGAAAACGGCCGCTTCGATGCCGGAGATCGCCCTCTCGCGAACATCGCTGTCTCCAACGGGCGCGATATCGTGACGACTGACTCGAACGGGCGCTTTCAGATTTCCCGGGAAGATACCGAATTCGTTTTCATCCTGAAACCGCGAAACTGGACCAGCCCGACGAGCGATTCGATGCTTCCTCAATTTTTCCAAAGGGTTTCCGCTAAAAACCGGACGGAACGGCTCGAATTCCCCCTGCAACCACAAGAGGAACCCGATTCGTTCGACGTTCTCGTTTTCGGCGATACGCAGCCGCGGGATTTGCAGGAGATTTATTACCTCGCAAACGACAGCATCGTCGAGTTGCAGAAGTCGCCGGCCGCTTTCGGAATCACTCTCGGCGACGTCGTTTTCGACAACCTCAATATTTTTGAAGATCTCAACGATGCGATCGCGACCATCGGCATTCCGTGGCGAAACATTCTCGGAAACCACGATCTCGATCTTCTCAAACCTTCGGACACCGAGGCGCGCGCCCGTTTCTTCGATGTTTACTGTCCTTCCTATTACTCGTTTACCTACGGCTCGGCACATTTTATCGTGATCGATAATATTCAGCGCTTGTCGCCGAGAAAAGATGGTTCCCGCCGCTACCAAACCGGACTCGGCCCCGACCAATTCCAGTTTCTCGAAAACGAACTCAACCGGATCGGAAAAAAGCAGCAGATTTTTCTTTTAGCTCACATTCCATGGGTTCGTTCGACCCGATGGGCC
>DATGSL010000262.1:0-4264 GCA_035302665.1 Opitutales bacterium
GTCCCGCTGCGACTGCGGGGCTCCGTCCGAATGACTGGATTAAGGAAATCGACGGAATTGAAATATCGGAATATTCGCAAGCGATCGAACTTTTAACGCAGGCTATGGAGGAGGAGCGGAATGAAATCGTTTTCCTGACAAGTCGGCAAAACGAGACGTCGGTGATTCGCGTCCGGATCCGCTGAAGGGAGTTTCTTTGAACCAAGCTTTATTTTCATTTTCAGAAGATCTTGCTGTCCGACCGGTTCGGTCGGCGAAAAGCCTTGAGGAGGAGCTCCTGGCATTTCGCGAATTCGGAAAGGAGACGGTCTGTTTTGAAACGGTTTCGGTCGAAGGTGAATCTGTTCCGACTTTTGTTAACGAATTTTGGACTTCGAAACAACGGGCGGCCTCCCGGTTGCACGAAATATCGTATCGGGCTTGTTTCAAGCCGCAGTTGCCCCGATTTTTTATCGAGAGGCTGACGGAACCGGGAGATTTGGTTTACGATCCTTTTATGGGACGGGGAACGACTTGTCTCGAAGCCGGCCTCCTTGGGCGGATTCCTGCCGGATGCGACATCAATCCGCTGAGCACGATTCTTGCGGAGCCGCGGCTTTATCCGCCGTTGATAAAAGCGGTCGAAGATCGGCTGGAGGAAATTGATTTTAGTGAGCCGATCGAATTTCCGGAGGAGTTGTTGGTTTTTTATCATCCGAAAACGCTCGGTGCGATTGCGGCGCTTCGGGCTTATTTTCTTCGTCGAAAGGAAGAGGGAAAACTCGATGAAACCGATCGTTGGATTCGGATGGTCGCGATCAATCGCCTGACCGGTCATTCGCCCGGTTTTTTCTCGGTTTATACGATGCCGCCGAACCAGGCGGTTTCGGTCAAGTCGCAGATTCGGATCAATGAGAAACGGAATCAGACGCCGCCGGAGCGGGATGTTCCTGCGCTGATTCTCCGCAAATCGAGGCAATTATTAAAGGATTTCGACGATCAGCAGCGACAGAATTTGCGTCGCCTTGCCGGGAAAGGGAAGCTTTTGACAGCATCTGCCGCCGATACGCCTGAAATTGATTCGGAATCGGTTGCGTTGGTGGTGACGTCGCCGCCTTTTTTGGATGTGGTTGATTATGCGGGTGATAATTGGCTGCGACTATGGTTTTGCGGAATCGATCCAGATGATTTGGAAATCACCGTTCCGGCAAAACTTGAGGTTTGGGAACAGGAGGTGGAGGCGGTTTTGCGGGAGCTTGGACGGATCTTGCGCCCGGATGGACAGATTGCGTTCGAAGTTGGCGAAGTTCGCGGAGGTAAGATCAAACTCGAGGAATCGGTCGTTCGCGCTGCGCGCCGGGCGGGTCTTTGTCCGCGATTGATTTTGATCAACGATCAGAAGTTTACAAAGACGGCGAATTGCTGGGGTGTCGACAATGGTGCAAAGGGAACGAATACCAACCGGATCGTGCTTTTGCGGAAGCAGAAACCGTGATTTTGATCCCGCCTTTTTTGCTTAGCTGAACCGTTCGGCTCGGTAACCGAGAACATCGAAAAGCGGTTTAAAAAACTGGAGGGGTTGGTACATCGCTTGCAGAAGGAAATCGATATGGGTCACCCAATGGATCAAGGTCGCGAAAATTAAAATTCCGGCTAAAGCTCCGATTGCGATCGTTCCATATTTTTCGAGTCCAACCGGAAACGGAACTTTTGGTTTTGCCAGGAGGCGCGTGATGAGGACGCCGGGACCGACGATCATCAGAAAACCGATCCAATAGGAGATCGAAACGGTTTGGAGTTTCGACATGCCGGATCCGCTTAAAAATTGAAAGAAATAGCCCCATTCATAACGGATGAATTGGTAGGCGATAAAAAGAACGATCAAGGTGCAAAGCGAAGCGAAAAAACCATCTTCGGTTGCAACGGAAATGGAAATCCAGGCGAGTCCGATCAGAAGCGCACAAAGAAGGATAATAATGATGGTAGGACTCATGCTATTTCCAATCCGGTTGCGCGGATCGCATCCTGTACCCAGACCTGGCCGCTGAAAACTTTTGCGCGCGCATCGTCCCGCATGGTTTGAAAATTCTGCTCGTCGAGTTTACGCCGAAGATCGGTCTCGTGTTGTCCCTGTTCCAGCCACTCTTTGATCGTGTTGCTCATTTGGATGAATTCGAAGACTCCGGTTCGCCCGACAAAACCGGATCCAAAACAATGATCGCAGCCATCGCCCGGTTGATAGACGGGGGTATGTTCAGCCTCCGCTCCGAGGAAATTCCAGATGTCGTCGTCGAATTCGACATCCTGAATCTTGCAATGGGGACAGAGGATTCGGACCAGACGTTGGGCGACGACAAGTTTTACCGATGCGGCGAGACTCGAGGGCTCGATCTGAAGGTCGCGGAGATTCGCAAAAACCTGGATCGAATCGCGGGCGTGCATCGTGCTGATCACAAGATGTCCGCTTAAACTGGCGCGGATGGCTGTTTGAAATGAGTCCGGTTCGCGCATTTCGCCGATTAAAATGATGTCCGGATCCTGGCGAAGAAGAGTTGTGAAACCGGTTTTAAAGGTGATTCCGAGTTTCGGGTTGATGGCGGTCTGAGTGGCGTATGGAAGGGAATATTCGACCGGGTCTTCAATGGTCATGATGTTGACCGCTGCCCCTGAAAGTTGGGTCAACAAGCTGTAGGCGGTCGATGTTTTTCCCGAACCGGTCGGGCCGGCGATCAATATAAAACCTTCCGGATGGCGGATGGTTCGCTTGAGGGCTTGTTGCATCGCCTCGTTCATTCCGAGGGAGGGCATGTCGATCGATGAGGCCGGGCGGTTTAGAAAACGGAGAGCGAGTTTTTCGCCTCGCAGGGAAGGAGTGACCGAAAGGCGGATGTCGAGCGTCAGACTTTGGTCGGGCGACGACCATTCGAAACGGCCCTCCTGCGGTTTGAGTTTGTCTGCGACATTGACCGACGCCATTACCTTCGCGATCGAGATCAGGCGTTCGCCGGTCTCTTTTGTATAGGTTTCGTGATTGCGCAGGATGCCGTTGACGCGAAAGCGTGCGAGACTGTGGGTCGCGTGGGATTCGATATGGATATCGGTCGCTTTTTGCTCTGTCGCGGCGAGCATCAGGGCATTGAAATTTTGCATATCCGAACGGATTCCCTGCGGACCGGGAGCCCAGCGTTTCCAAAATTTCCAATTGCGTGAAGGGGAAGAAAGATGAGCGGGAGCAACTTCTTCTGATTCAGCCGAGGATTCGCCAGGTTCGCGGTCGATTTCAGTTGAAACTGGTTCGGCTCGGCGCCGGGAGAGAAAATGGATAGCCCAGCCCGGAGGACCGGTTGCAAGGGAAAGAAGATTTACCCAACCGCGTTCGCGTGGCGGCAGGGCGCTCAAGCGCGAAAAAATGGAAAGAAGGGTGAGCCAGAGAAGTGCGAAGGCGAGGAAAAGGAGATACCGGGCGGATTCGGTTTGGATAAATTTGAGTTCGTCCATAGGGGGCTGGTTGGGGAGTCTCACGATGAAGTCGTTCTTCGTCAAGCCCGCGCCGATAGCGACTTGTTCGGCACGGGCGGAACGATTTTTTAAACTTCTTCGATCGTTTGTTCGGCGAGAACGATATCCTCTTTTGGGGATTCTTTGGGATCGAGACGGGCGGAAAGCCACTCATGGACGGTGCGGAAAGCCTCTTCCCGATCGGGATCGGATTCGCTGATTCTGCCGAGGGCCGCAATCGCCATCCGGGCGAGTCCGGGAGCGCTGGATGGAACGGGATCTCCGGGCCGCATAAAGGAAAGTTCGCCTTTTCGTTCCATTGCCAAAGCTTCCATTTCGAGATCTTTGGAGCTGCCGCCGAAAGCCATCTCTGCCGCGGCATTTTTCTTCGACGGCTTGCCTCCGCCGCTGCTGCCTTCGTCCCCGCCGCCACCGCCGCCGCGCGGTTCGCGTTTGACTCGGGCCGGATATTGTTTGCCGTCACGACCGGTAACCGTTGTCGGTTGAGGAAGAGCGCTTCGTTTTCGTTGTTGGCGGACGAATTCGACCGAAACTTTGCAAATCTCGGCGATGACAGGGTTCGAGCGATCGGGCCATTCTTCGAGGGCAATCTCGACGGCGTGACGCTTGTCGGCAGCGGTCCGGAAAAGGCCGTTGGCGGCATTGGCACCGAGGGCATGTTCCAAGGCTTTTGTGCGGCCGCCTTCGTGAACCTCGGCTAAAATTTCTTCGTAACCATTTTGTTTGGCGGCCAGGAAACGGTGAAAACCGTCGGCGAGCCAATATT
>DATGSL010000263.1:0-5460 GCA_035302665.1 Opitutales bacterium
GATCTGACGGTTTTTACTCAACAGCTTGCTTCGATGCTGGAAGCTGGGCTTCCTTTGGTGTCTGCGCTGGAGGCGCTTCAGGAGCAGACGGAGAATCCGTATTTTGCGGCGATCATCCGCGAGCTGCGTACGGATATTTCCAGTGGAACCTCTTTTTCGAAGGCAGCTTCGAATTTTCCAAATGCGTTCAGCCGACTTTTCGTTTCGATGGTTCAGGCTGGAGAGGCGAGCGGCGGGTTGCCTCAGATTCTTCTTCAGGTTGCCGGATATTTTGAAAATAGCCTGGCTTTGACGAAAAAGGTCAAGTCGGCGCTTACGTATCCGGTCGCGGTGATCTCGTTGGCGGTGGTTCTTGTGAATGTGCTTCTGATTTTTGTGATTCCGGTTTTTGCGGAAATGTTCGCCGACTTTGGAGCTGATCTGCCGAAACCGACGCAGATGCTGATCGATTTCAGCGGCTTTTTGAAAAGCTATATCATTTACATGATCCTTATCGGCTTTGGGCTTTTTGCGATTTTGAAGAAGGTTCTTGCGACGCCCAATGGCCGGATCATTCGGGATCGCGTCGTTTTTCGGATCCCGGTGATCGGGGAGCTGCGGCGGAAGATTTCTTTGGCCCGTTTTTGCCGGACCTATGCGATTTTGATGAGGAGCGGCGTGCCGATTCTCCGGACGCTCGATATTGTTTCGACGGCGAGCGACAACACCTTTATCGAAAGTGCCTCGACGGAAATCAGCAAACATATCAGTCAGGGCGGACAGGTTTCAGAAATTCTTGCGGAGGAACCGTATTTCCCTCCGATGATGAAGCATATGGCGAGGGCCGGAGAGCAGACTGGAAATGTCGACGGGATGATGAACAAGATCGCGGAATTCTATGAATCGGAAACCGACGCGACCGTCTCGGCATTGACCTCTTTGATGGAGCCGGCATTGATCGTTTTTCTCGGCGTCGTGGTCGGGGGGATCGTCATGTGTATGTTTTTGCCGATTTTCGAGCTTTCATCGGTGATTCAATAAATTGGTCGGTGCGGAGTTGTTGACGGTGTCCGCTCGCACTTGTTCTTGCCTTCATGGAAGGCGCTGCCGCACAATGCGCGGGTCACACATATGCCATCTGTTCTCATAGTCGACGACCTGCCTGCCATCCATGAGATGTTGGAGGCCGTTATTCAGCCGACCGGTTACGAAACCTCGTTTGCGCTGAACGGCGAGGAGGCGCTTGAAAAATACAAGGCCAATCCGACAGATGTGGTTCTTGCGGATATTTCGATGGAGCCGATGGACGGAATTTCCCTGCTGCAGAATCTGAAGTCCTTTGATCCCGGTTGCGTTGTTATTTTGATGACCGGATATGCGAGCACGGAGACGGCGATGAAGGCGTTGAAATACGGCGCTTTCGATTACATTCAAAAACCTTTCAAAATCGATGAACTGCTCCAGACGCTGAAACGCGCGATGGAGATGCCTCGCAACCGCGGCCGGTTGGGCGAGCCGGCGATCGATCCGGCCGATAATCGGAAAATCGCTTCCCAGTTTCTCGGTAAGTCTCCGAAAATAAGCCAGTTGCGGAAGCAAGCGGTTAAAATGATACCGGGACGGGCGCCCCTTTTGCTTCACGGTGAGTATGGGACGGGAAAGCGGATTCTCGCGGAACTGATTCACGAAGGAGGAGAGGTGGATGGTCCGCTGATAGTTGTTGATTGTGCGTTGCGCGAGGAGAGCGAACTTATTGCCGGGCTTGGAAGCGAGGATGGTGGAGGCGATTTGTTGGCCCGTGCCAAAGATGGGACTTTGCTTTTTGAAAATATCGATCGTTTGAGCCGGGAAGGTCAGCAGGTTTTGGGACGCGTTGTGAAACAGACGGTCGATACGCGAATCATCTGCACGACCGAGGTGGATCTTGAAAAAATGGTAGATGAAGGCCGTTTTGATGATGAGCTTTTCTACCGGATTGCGGCTCTACCGATTTATTTGCCTCCGCTGCGGGAGTGTCTCGAGGATCTTCCGGAATTGGTGAAACATTTTACTCAGAAGGCGAGAAATGCTTCTTTTGAGCCCGGTCAAATCGAGTTTGCGGACGATGCGATCGGCGTGATGCGCGGATATCGATGGCCTGGAAATTTTACGGAGCTGGCTCAAACCGTCAGCAGTCTCGCGTCAGAGACGGAAAAACGGGTGGTGAGGGCCGCGATGTTGCCGGAGAAGTTTACCTCAATTGAAGAGTGGCCGAGTCTCGAGGAGCATCTCGAGCGGAAAAGGAAGGCCTATATCCAGAAAATCTTGCGGGTTTGCGGTGGAGATGTGGAGAAAGCGGCGCAAATCCTCGATTGCGATCCGGCCGAACTTGGAGAGATTTTCGTCTAAACGTGATCTTTTTTCGCCACAATCTACCGGAGAAATTTCCCACGATATCCGGCGGCGGTTGCGGCTGTCCGGATACCTTTTATACTTGCCCCTGCGAACTGTGCTTTTAACAACAGAGGAGATTCCTCCCTATGCCGAAACGAACAGACATCAAGAGTATCCTTATCATTGGCTCGGGCCCGATTATTATCGGTCAGGCAGCCGAATTTGACTACAGTGGAACGCAGGCTTGTAAAGCTTTGCGGGACGAAGGTTTCCGGGTTATTTTAGTCAACAGCAATCCGGCGACGATCATGACCGATCCGGACTTTGCGGACGTCACTTACATCGAGCCGCTAGCCTGCGAGGCTTTGGAGAAAATTATTGCCGCCGAACGGCCGGACGCCCTTTTGCCGACATTGGGCGGTCAGACTGCGCTGAATTTGTCTCTTGAGCTGGCTGAAAAGGGAATTTTGGAGAAATATGGTGTTGAAATGCTCGCGGCAAAGCCGGCGGCGATTCAGAAAGGGGAGGATCGCGATCTCTTCAAAGAGGCGATGATGAAGATCGGCCTCGACGTTGCCCGGTCGGCGACGGTGAAGTCGCTGGATGCGGCCCGAAAAGCGGCGAAAGAGATCGGGACTTTTCCTTTGATCATCCGGCCGAGCTACACGATGGGAGGCTCCGGTGGCGGGATTGCGTATAATGTTGAGGAGTTGGAAAACATTGTCGCGCACGGGATCGATCTGTCGCCGGTGAACGAAGTTTTAATCGAGGAATCTCTTCTCGGCTGGAAAGAATTTGAGATGGAAGTCGTTCGCGACTGCAAAGATCAATGTATTGTGATCTGCTCCATCGAAAATTTCGATCCGATGGGGGTTCATACCGGTGATTCCATAACGGTGGCGCCGGCGATGACGTTGACCGATAAGGAATACCAACTGATGCGCGATGCGTCGTTTGCCGTTATTCGGGAAGTCGGCGTGGAAACGGGCGGAAGCAATATCCAGTTTTCCCTGAATCCGGAAAATGGTCGCATGGTAGTGATCGAGATGAATCCCCGGGTTTCGCGCAGCTCGGCACTCGCGTCAAAAGCAACCGGATTTCCGATCGCGAAAATTGCGGCGAAACTGGCGGTCGGTTATACGCTCGATGAATTGCAAAATGACATCACCCGGACGACACCGGCCAGCTTCGAGCCGACAATCGACTACGTCGTTACGAAGATGCCGCGCTTTGCGTTCGAGAAGTTTCCGGGCACCGATACTACCTTGACCTCTTCGATGAAGAGTGTCGGAGAGGCGATGGCTATTGGCCGCACCTTTAAAGAATCTTTTCAGAAAGCGATCCGGTCGCTCGAGATCGGAGCCGACGGTTTTGGCGGAGGGGGAAAATATGGCGATGACGAAATTCCGGCCGATAATGTTTTAAAAGCGCGGCTGGTCCGTCCGAATGCTGAACGGCTTTTTTATATCCGGTACGCATTTAAAGCCGGAATGAGCATCGAGCGGATCCATGATTTAACGAAAATCGATATCTGGTTCCTTCATCAGTTGTATGAACTCTTTCAAATGGAGGAAGAGCTGCGCAAAAAGTCTCTCGATACGCTCAGCGATTTCGACATGCGGCGTGCGAAGCGTTTCGGTTTTAGCGATGCACAGCTCGCCTATTTTCTGGAATGCGATCCAAAAACAATCCGTGAAAAACGGGAAGCGGCCGGTGTAAAACCGACTTTTCGCTTCGTCGATACGTGTGCCGGAGAATTTGAAGCGACGACTCCCTATTTTTATTCTTCTTATGGGAAAGAAAGTGGTTTCAAGCCATCGGATCGAAAGAAAATCATGATTCTCGGGGGAGGCCCGAACCGGATTGGGCAGGGGATCGAGTTTGATTATTGCTGTGTGCACGCTTCGTTTGCTCTGCGAGAGGCCGGTTTTGAAACGGTGATGGTGAACTCGAATCCGGAAACCGTTTCGACCGATTACGATACATCGGATCGGCTTTATTTTGAGCCATTGTCGCTCGAAAGCGTGTTGGAAATTTACCGGCAGGAGAATTGTTGGGGTGCGATTGTCCAATTTGGCGGTCAAACTCCTCTCAATCTCGCAACCGATCTCAAAGCGGAAGGGGTCAACATTATCGGCACTTCTCCGCACTCGATCGATATGGCGGAAGACCGGAAACTCTTTGCCGCTGTTCTCGAAAAAATCGGTTTGAAACAGCCGCGAAATGGCACGGCGATGACCGAGGAAGAGGCGTATAAGATCGCGGAGGAGATCGGTTTCCCGATTTTGCTTCGACCGTCATTCGTTCTTGGCGGGCGTGGGATGTTCACCGTTTATGAAATGGATGAACTGAAACGTGTTGTGCGCGAGGCCTTTGACGCATCGCCGGATAAGCCGGTTTTGATCGACAAATTCCTTGAGGATGCGATCGAGCTCGACGTCGACGGGATTTCGGACGGCGAGACGACGGTTGTCGGCGGAATGCTCGAGCATGTCGAATTTGCCGGAGTTCATAGCGGAGACGCCGCGATGGTGATGCCGCCACATACGCTTGATGAGAAAATGCTCGAACGGGTCCGGGAAGCGACAAAAGCCCTTGCCCGCGAGTTGAAAGTGATCGGGCTGATGAATATCCAATTTGCGGTGAAGGATGAGGAACTTTACATCCTTGAAGTCAATCCGCGCGCTTCGCGAAGTGTTCCGTTTGTCAGCAAGGCGATTGGAG
The DNA here is from genome assembly GCA_035302665.1 of Opitutales bacterium. GTDB lineage: Bacteria > Verrucomicrobiota > Verrucomicrobiia > Opitutales > T3Sed10-336 > DATGSL01. The sequence continues at coordinate 5,077 of DATGSL010000263.1, forward strand.
TTCCGATGGCGAAACTTGCAGCGCGCGTGATGGCCGGAGCGAAGTTGAAGGATCTCGGTTTTACCGAAGAGTTGATCCCTCCATATTGGTGCGTGAAAGAAGCGGTCTTCCCATTTGCCCGATTTGCCGGAGCGTCGGTTGCACTTGGGCCGGAAATGCGAAGCACCGGGGAGGTCATGGGACTCGACGAGGATCTTGGAATCGCATTTGCAAAAATGCAGATGGCCGCCCGTCCGCCGCTGCCGGTCGACGGAAATATTTTCCTCAGTGTCAAAGATCGCGACAAAGATCAGGCGGTCGAACTCGCCCGCGAGCTGATCGATCTCGGTTTCAAAATCTATTCAACGAGCGGAACTGCCGAGCATCTTTCTAAAAACGATATTC
>DATGSL010000264.1:0-4366 GCA_035302665.1 Opitutales bacterium
TCGCGAAGGGAGGAAACGCGAGAACGTAAATGAGGCTCGAAAGCAAACAGACGCCCCCGGCGATCAGCCATTCTTTCATCCGCCGGTCTCGCACCGCCGGACCGGGAGCGCTCTCTGTTTTTCCGTTTTGCAGAAATCCGGGTGCCGGGCGGTTAATTAGAGCCGCAGCACTTTTTAAATTTCTTTCCGCTTCCACAAGGACACGGCTCGTTGCGACCGACTCTCGGTGTGTCGCGGCGGATCGTCACCTTGGGGAGTTCGATTTCGCGGTCGCCGCCCCCTGCGCCAACGGCAGCGGTCGCGACCCGTCTCTGTCCCGCGACAGCTGGTTGCGGTGCTGGCGCATCGGCGGGACCTTCGGTCCGCGCGTTCTTCGAGAGCGCGGCCAGCATGTTTTCAAAGGCGCTGATATTGGAGGCGGAGCGGAAAAGACCTTTGCAGATGTCCTGTCGGATCTGGTCCATCAATTCCGAGAAATACGAGTAAGCTTCGCCCTTGTATTCCATCAACGGGTCTTTTTGGCCGTAGCCGCGCAGGCCGACGCTTCGCCGCAGCTCTTCCATTTCGGTCAAATGTTCCTGCCAATGGCGGTCGATCGGGCTGATAACCACGTAGCGTTCGAGCATTTTGATCGCTTCGGGATTTTCGACCGATTCCTTGACTCCATAGGCGCGGGTGACCTTGTCGAGAATGAGTTCGCGAACTTCTTCCAGCGGTTTCCCTTGAATCTCGTGGATTTTGAGAGCGATCGGGAAATTGGCGTTGGCCCAGCCGATGAATCGCTCGATCTGCTGTTCGGGCGGTGCTTCCTTGCCTCCGAAACCGGCTTCCTCGAGACGAATATCGAGCTCTTCTTCGATCATTTCGAAGATGATCTCTTTCGGTTCCTCGCCGCGGATCGCTTCGTTTCTCAGGCCGTAGATCACTTCGCGCTGCTGGCTGAGAACATCGTCGTATTGCAGAAGCCGTTTCCGGATCGCGTAGTTTTGCTGTTCGACCTTTTTCTGAGCCGACTCGATCGAGCGGTTCAGGAGCGGGTGCTGGAGCTCCTCGTCTTCGGCCATTGCGCGATCCATCACCTTTCCGATGATACCGGAAGAAGCGAAGAGGCGCATCAGGTCGTCTTCGAGTGAAATATAAAATTTGCTGGCTCCCGGATCGCCTTGACGCGAACAACGGCCGCGGAGCTGGCGGTCGATCCGGCGCGATTCGTGTCGCTCCGTTCCAATGACGTAAAGCCCACCGAGTTCGGCGACGCCTTCACCGAGTTTAATGTCGGTGCCTCGTCCGGCCATATTGGTCGCGATCGTGACGGCACCGCGGATTCCGGCGCGGGAAATAATGTCGGCCTCCGCTTCGTGGAATTTCGCGTTGAGGACGGTGTGTGGGATATTGACCCGTCGCAACATCCGGCTGAGGAGTTCGGACGCTTCGACGGAGACTGTTCCGACGAGAACCGGTTGACCCCGCTTATTGGCTTCCTGAATATCGGCGACGACTGCGTTGTATTTTTCGCGACGGGTTTTGTAGATCACGTCATTGTGGTCGATCCGGATGCACGGCTTGTGCGTCGGGATCACCATCACCCGCATCTTGTAAATATCGAGGAATTCGTTCGCTTCGGTTTCAGCGGTACCGGTCATACCGCCGAGTTTTTCGTACATCCGGAAGTAGTTCTGGATGGTGATCGTTGCGAAGGTGCGGGTTTCGCGTTCGATCGTGACGCCTTCCTTTGCTTCGACCGCCTGGTGCAATCCGTCGCTCCAGCGGCGACCGGGCATGATGCGTCCGGTATTCTCGTCGACGATCATGACCTTGCCATTTTGGACGACGTAGCGGACGTCTTTTTCGTAAAGGGAGTAGGCGCGCAGAAGCTGGCTGATTGCGTGAATATCTTCGCTGACCGTTTCGAACGCTTCCTGTGCCTTGGCTTTGGCCGTTTCTTTTTCCTCGGGGGAAAGGTCGGTCTGCTTTTCGATCTCCATGAACTCGGTTGGGAGATCGGGCATGACGAAGGCGTCGGGATCGTCCGGCTGGAGGAGGAGACGGCCTTGTTCGGTCAGGTCAGCTTGGTGCTGCTTTTCATCGATCGTGAAGTAAAGTTCCTCCTTCAGATCGTGCATCGCCGTCTTGTTCATGTCGCTGTTCATCTCGAGATCGACTCGATCGAACATGCGGCGATATTCCGGGTTTTCCATTAACCGGAGAAATTGTCTGTTCTTCGGTGCACCGAGTTTGACCTGAAGCATTTTCAGCATTGCGGTGCGCGTATCGCCATCCTCTTTTTCGAGTTCGTCCTTTGCTTCCTGCATGAGGCGATTGCAAAGGAGAGTTTGCTTCTGGACCATGCGGGAAACCGCCGGTTTGTGGAGGGTGAAACGCTGCTCGCGCTCGATCGGTGCCGGACCGGAGATGATCAGAGGTGTGCGCGCTTCGTCGATGAGGATTTGGTCAGCCTCGTCGATGATGACGAAGTAATGATCGCGTTGCACCTGATCCTCGGCGCGGGAAGCCATGCCGTTATCGCGCAGGTAGTCGAAGCCAAATTCGGAAGCGGTGCCGTAAGTGATGTCGCGTCGGTACATCTCTTTGCGCTCTTCCGGTTTCATCTGGTTCTGGATGCAGCCGACGGTCAGGCCGAGAAATTTGTAGAGATAGCCCATCCATTCGGAGTCGCGGCGGGCGAGGAAATCGTTGGTGGTAACGAGCTGGCAATTTTTGCCGGAAAGAGCGTTGAGATAAAGCGGGAGAGTTGCGACGAGGGTTTTACCTTCTCCGGTGCTCATTTCTGCAATGTAGTTTTGCGTGAGCGCAATCCCGCCGATGAGCTGCACATCGAAGTGGACCATGTCCCACTTCAGGTCGTGACCGCAGACGGTGACTGTTTGTCCGACGAGTCGCCGGGCGGCATTTTTGACAGCAGCGTAAGCTTCGGGAAGAAGTTGATCGAGGGATTCTCCTTCGGAGTGTCGCTTTTTGAACTCTTCGGTTTTTTGCCGGAGTTCTTCATCGGTCAGACTCTGGTAGGACTCTTCGATCTGATTGATCTTTTGAACAATCGGCTCGCATTTCTTGAGATAGTTCCGGTAGTGCCGACCAGAAAAGGACTTAAAAATTTTGGAAATCATGGAGGCTGTAGACTGAAACCTTACGGAAGGCGACTGTTCCTTGGCAATGGACAAATCGCGCGGCCCGCCATTCCGTTAGGTGAATTCCCTATTCATTTACTGCGTTTTTCATAAAGTGCAAACGCATGCATGGCTTCAGTTATAAGATAGGATGGTTAATAAAAAAGTTTTTGGCGGCGACTTCAATTGATTTTCTCCGAGTATGATGCGATTAGAAATCGGTCACGACCGCTGAGATCCTGTTTCGACTCGATCTTCGAAAAACCGCATTCCTGTGCAAATTCGGTTAAGCGCCGATGTTGGGAAATGCCGGTTTCGACGGCGAGCCATCCACCGGGATTCAGCCAGTTTGGTGTTTCCTTAAAAATCTGTTCCAGATCGGCGCAACCTTCGTCGGCGGCCACGAGAGCTTCGCGCGGCTCCCATTCGCGGACTTCGGGTTGAGCCGATTGCCATTCTTCTTCGGTCAAATAAGGAGGATTGGAAACGATCCAGTCAAAGCGGGCATCCGGGGCGAGCGGTTCGAACCAGTTGCCTTCAAGGAAAGTAATTCGATCGGTGAGGTGATTGGCTTCCGCGTTCTCAAGGGCCAGCTCGAGTGCCGAAGTGCTGCGATCGATGGCTACAACGGAGGCTTCGGGAAAAGCGGATGCAAGTCCGAGCGCGAGCGCGCCGCTTCCGGTGCCGAGATCGAGAATCGTTTGCGGACGCGGCTGACGTTTGGAAAGAAGATCGACCAGTTCTTCGGTTTCGGGTCGCGGGATCAGGCCGCGGCGATCGACTTTGAGCTTTAGGTCGAGAAACTCGACTGAGCCGACGATATATTGGAGCGGCTCCCGATTGGCCCGACGTCGGACGAGCGGGCGAATTTTTTCGAGTTCGGACTCTTCGAGCGGACGGTCAAACTGTTGGTAGAGCTCCATTCGGCTGAGGTCGAAGACATGAGCAAGAAGAAGCTGAGCATCGAGGCGGGGATTTTCGATTCCCGATTTTTCGAAATAGGCTGTCGTCCGCTGAATTATTTCAAGAAGAGGTAGCACCGGAACGATCAAATTCTTGTCTTTGTGAAAGTGGCATTTGGCCGATTAGAGGATCGGAAGGAGGCAAGTCATGCTCAATGGGCGAGGAGGCTTTTTACTTTCTCCTCATACTCGGCCTTCTGGAGGGCGCTAATGACCTCGTCGAGATCGCCCTCCATGACTTCGTTTAGGCTGTGAATTGTCAAACCGATTCGGTGA
>DATGSL010000265.1:0-3664 GCA_035302665.1 Opitutales bacterium
AGGATCAGCTGGCTCTCACTGATCGTTCCGATGTCGACCGGGTGGTTTATTTTGCTGGAATTGAGCTGACCTTGAATCTTTTTGACGGATATGAAACTCGGGGAAGAAAGAAGGCTGCGATCGCCCGGAGAGATCTCGAAACCCGACGTTATGAAAGAGAAAAGGAGGAGGAGAGCGTGGAGCGTCAGCGTTTGAAGGAGAGTTTGCTTTGGTCTTCGCGGGAGTTGGAAATCGCCGAGAAGCGACTCGAGCTTGCCTATCGCGAGGTGGCTCAGAAAGAATCGGACTTGGAAAGCGGAACAGCTTCTTCAGTTGATGTTGCTGCTGCCCGTGTGGCTCTTCTTGAGCGGGAACTTGCGGCGACCGAGCAGCGGGCAACGCAGTTGTTGTTGGCGAGTGAATTTCTTTCGAGGACAGGGAACGGTCCGGCGATGAAATTTCTTAAACAAGGAAACGGTTCAAGATGATGACAAAGGTCCTTCAATGGCTTCTTGCGATTCTGGTTGCTGGCGGAATCGTTGCGGCTGTTTTCGTGGTTGGGAAAGGTGGGTTTTTCCGAACAAATATCAGTGTCGCTGTCGTGGAGCGAGGGAAGGCGATCGATGCGGTGGCGGCGGTGGTCGAGGTCCGCGCGAAACGGGAAATCGATCTTCGGTCGGAGCTCGCCGGACGGGTTAGCGAAAGTAAATTGGAAATCGGGACAAAGGTGGAAGCGGGCGAGGTTTTGCTTCGCCTTGATGATGCCGATCTTCAGCGCGAACGGAATCGTCTGCGACTTGATCTCGAGGCGGAGGACAGCGCGCGGAAAATCGGATCTCCGCTTCGTTTTGATCTGGAGGAAGTAAAAGAAGAACAGAAACGGAGGGAACGGCTTTTTGCTGAAGGACGGATTTCTCAACGGGAACTCGATGAACAGAATCGGCGCGTCGCGCGGCTGACGGATGAGATTGCTCTCAACGAGATCTGGGAGACGCATCGACTGGAAACGCTTCGGAGCGAACTGGTGCGAATCGACGCGGAATTGGAGAAATTGAAGGTGCGCGCTCCGGAGAATGGAACGGTCGTGGCGGTTTTCGCTTATCCGGACGACCTGATCAGTCCGCGCGGAATTGTCGCGCGTTTGCTGTCAGATGAACGGGTGATCGAGGCGAGTTTGAGCGAAGAGAATTTTGCAGGTGTCAAACCGGAGCAACCGGTAACCGTCCGTTTTCTGAGCTATGGGCGTCGGCTTTTCGAGGGAAAAGTTGCGGAAGTTTTTCCGGCAGCCGATCCCGATACCCAGCGCTACAAGATTCGGCTCGATCTCGATATGGCGGAGGAGCTGATGATTCCCGGAATTACCGGAGAAGCGAGCATTATTCTCGGAGAGCGCGACGGCTCTTTGTTGATTCCGAGAAGGGCGCTGATCGGTCGGGATGTCTTTGTGATCCGCGATGGAGTTGCGGAATTGCAACGGGTTGAACTCGGGTTCATCGGATTGAACACGGTTGAAATCGTTTCGGGCTTGGCCGAAGGCGAAGAGGTTGCCGTGGAGAATCTCGATCGCCTCCGGGACGGCGATCGTGTGCGTTTTTGAAAAGGGAAATTCAGGAATTGAAGCGCGGAGGAGACAGATAAAGGATTGAGGAGGAAAAGGATGAAAGTCCTCGCTCCTTTTTTTGTTAACAACTAGATCTTCATGGCCGTTAGTCACTTCCAGATTGCTTTTCGTTTTCTATGGGCGAAGAAGCGCGCGATGTTGATGAGCATCGGCGGAATCGCGCTCGGGGTCGCATTTTTTATTTTGACGCAGGCGCAAACGAGCGGTTTCGAGCAGTTTTATATTCGAACGATTTTGGGAACGAGCGGGGCGATTCAGATCAGGGACCGTTTTCAGGATACTTTGCGGACGATGGAGCTTGCGGAGGAGGGGAAACCGTCGTTCCGGATCGCGCATCGGGAGTCTCGTCAATATATTCCCGGCATTGCGGAGCCGGACGAAGTCGGAAATGCGCTTTTGCAATTTGAAAATGTTTCCGGCGTTTCGGCGATTGTCGGTGGTTCTGTTCGATTGCGGACGACGGCGAACGAGGCGACGGTTTATACCTTCGGGATCGATCTCGATGCGCATCTTCGGGTGAGCTCGCTCGGCGATCAGATTCTTTTTGGAAATCTGGAAACGTTTCGGAATTCTCCGCAAGGCGTGCTGGTCGGCTCGACTCTCGCGCGTCGGATGCGTCTGCGGCTCGGCGATTCGTTTTTTATCGATACGCCCGATCAGACCCGTCCTTATCGCGTTGCTGCGATTTATGAAACCGGGGTTCGAGAGATCGATGAAGCTCGAGTTTATATTCATTTGCCGGAAGCTCGATCGCTCTTGAAACGTCCGCACGGCGCTTCGTTTTTGCAGGTCAATCTCTGGGAGCCGGACCGGGCGGAAGCCGACGCGGAGCGGATGGAAGAGGTGACCGGACATTTTGCTTACAGTTGGCAAGAACGGGAACAGGCGTGGTTGGAGGTTTTTCGAGCGCTTCGGGTTTCGTCGGGATTGACGGTTGCGGCGATTATCGTGATTTCCGGACTCGGGATGTTTAATACGCTTGCTATGATCGTGATGGAAAAAACGCGGGAGATCGCGATTTTGCGTTCGGTCGGCTTTGAGCAGCGGGATATTGTGCGGATTTTTCTTTGGCAAGGTGCTTTGGCACTCGGGATCGGAGTTTTCGGTGGCTGGATTTTGGGTGCGCTTTTTACCTATGGCGTTTCGCGGATTCCGATTCGGATTCGCGGGATTTTTTCGACCGATTCGTTTGTGGTAAACTGGTCGATCGATCACTATCTTCTTGCTGCGGGAATCACGACGGTTGTGGTTATTTTGGCAACATTGCTTCCTGCACGGCGGGCGGCGCGACTGGAGCCGGCCGATGTGATTCGAAACGTGGCTCAGTGAAAAGATGGAAACGCTTCAGGAAAGAAAAACAAATTTTACTTCGGCGGCGAAGCATCCGGTGTTGAAATGCGCCGATCTCCATCGGTCGCTCGGGGTGGGAGAGGCGTGCGTTCGGGCTCTCAATGGAGTTTCTCTCGAGTTGCATTTGAACCGGACCTACGCGATCGCCGGACCGTCGGGTTGTGGGAAAAGCACGTTGCTTTACTGTCTCGGATTGCTCGATCGGGTTGACGACGGGCAAATTTTTATTCGAGGAAAAGATGTTTCGAAGATGAACGAGCGCATGCGGACGCAGATCCGTTTGTCACAGATCGGTTTTGTTTTTCAGTTTCATTTTTTGCTCGCGGAGTTTTCGGCTCTTGAAAACGTCATGCTTCCGATGATGCGAGCCGGGGAAATTCCGTTGTCGGAGAGGAAAAAACGGGCGGCGACCTTGCTCGATCGGGTCGGTTTGGCCGATAAAATGAGCCGTAAAGCAAATCGACTTTCGGGAGGCGAGCAACAGCGGGTCGCCGTGGCGAGGGCGCTTGCTAATTCGCCGGCGGTTGTGCTTGCAGATGAGCCGACGGGAAATCTCGATGCGGCCAATGCGGAGCTTGTGGTCGAGCTTTTGACGAATGTCGCTCGCGAGGATCGATGTGCGGTGGCGATTGTGACGCATAATCCGGCAATTGCGGAAGGGTGTGATGTTCAGTTGAGGATGCGCGATGGTGAATTTGTGTAAATTGGTCGCGC
>DATGSL010000266.1:0-4150 GCA_035302665.1 Opitutales bacterium
TTACGGCATACGTCACCGAAGGGCTTTTGCTGGTTGTCGGCCAGGTGTTCGTTGCGCTTCTGATGATGCTCGTCGTTCCGGTGGTCGTGGTTTCGCTCGTCACCGGAACGGCCGGTCTCGACGATGTCCGGCGGCTAGGGCGGGTAGGTGGAAAAACGGTTGCTTTTTATCTTTTTACCACTGCTACAGCTATCGCGATGGCCCTTTTTGCTGCGGTTATCGTGAAACCGGGAAGTGGATTTAATCTGGAGCACAGCGGAGAGACAAGTATCGAGGCACCGCCGCCGCTGACGGAGATGTTGATCGATCTTTTTCCGCGGAATGTAGTCGGTGCCGCGGCTGACGGAAACATCCTGCAACTGATCGTCTTTTCGATTCTGCTTGGAATCGCACTCACGATGGCTGGCGCAGCCGGTGCGCGGATCCTGAAGATTTTCGAAGATCTGATGGAGGTCGTCATGAAGTTGGTGGTGATCGTGATGTGGTGCGCTCCATTCGGAGTTTTCGCGTTGATCGCCCGGGTTTTTGCAAGGGAAGGCTTCGGAGCGCTCGGGCACATGCTTATGTATGTGCTTCTTGTTTTTGTCGTGTTGGTGATTCAGGCAACTGTGGTTTATTCAGGATTGCTCAAGCTTTTCACCGGACTGAATCCCCGGAGGTTTTTGAAAAAAATCTGGCCTGCGCAATTGTTTGCTTTTAGCACAGCCAGCAGTGCCGCGACGATTCCCGTCACCCTTGGGGTCGTTCAAAAGCGCCTCGGAGTGAGCAATTCCGTCGCATCCTTTACGATTCCGTTTGGAGCGACCGTCAATATGGACGGCACGGCGATCATGCAGGGCGTGGCGACGGTTTTTATCGCACAAGCTTACGGAATTCATCTCGGTATCAACGAATACGTGATGGTCATTCTGACTGCGACCCTTGCTTCGGTAGGAACAGCGGGAGTTCCGGGCGCCGGTACAATCATGCTCGCAATGGTTTTAAATCAGGTCGGTTTACCGGCGGAGGGAATAGCAATTGTTCTTGGGGTCGATCGCCTGCTCGATATGGCGCGGACGGCGGTCAATATCACCGGTGATGCTACTGTTAGTTGTATCGTGGCTCATGGGGAAAAGCAGCTCGATCTGGATCTCTACAATGCAGAGGGACTCGAAGTTCCGCCTCCGTCGACGCTTTTTGAGAAATCAGGCCGCGGCGTCCGGTCGGGGAGCGATGAATGAGGTTATAAACATCCCGACAAGAAAACCGCCGATGTGGGCTCCGAAAGCGACATTGCTCGATTGACTGCTCATCAGACCTGAAACATCGATAATAATTCCGACCACCGCCAGCGTCGCGAGATTCGCTGGCGGAATCGGTCGGGCCATCGGCCAAATATGCGGATCGGGAAGTTTCCAGCGGATCGCTAGCCCGAGGTAGGCACCTTCAAAGCCCATCACGGCACCCGATGCGCCGAGCATCGGAATGATTTCGTTTGCGTTGACAATCGTGTGGAAAATCGATCCGCCGATGGCGCTCGTTAGAAAGAGGATGAACATCCACCGCGCACCGAGAAGTTCGACGATAAGTGCCGCGAAAATCCACAGAAAGATCATATTGAGAAGCAAATGTTCGATCCCGCCGTGAAGGAGGGCACTCGTCAATAAAGTCAGGAAAGGAAGGACCGAAACGAGCGACAAATCACCGGTAATCAGGTTTTTCCAACTACTCGTGATTTTCGCAGGAACGACCATCCATCCGCGATACCATTCCGGTCCGAAGAGAATTTGCCCGACGAAAACTGCGCAGATAAAAGCGATGAGGGCGAGCAGCGGCGCCTGTTTCCGCAAGATATCGATCTTCATTGAGCTTTTTCGGAAATAAAAATAAAGGGAATCTGCACGTTTTTCGGGAATCAACGTGCGCCGACATCTTCTTCGGCCAGCTCAACCTCCGATAGGTTTTCCAGCTCCGCGAGAAGAATCCGCATCACTTCTTCGGATGTGAAGGCGGTCATTTCACGGATCAGATCGCGGTCGGTGTTGTCGCCGATCTCATACGTGATCGACGGAATTCCGAAAGTCTCGTAACCCCAGGCTTTTGAAGTGACGTGGTTCGATGTGTGGGAACCACGGCGGCGAAGATCGTAATCGGGAAACTCCTCCTGAATCGCCGATAGCCATTTTGCCGTAAAGTTTTCCGGAAAGGTCGGATGTTCGTCTTTTTGCGTGTAAAAGATGTCGTTGAACGTCGAGTGAAAATCGAGAAGCAAAAAAGGACGGGCACCTTCGCGTTCGGCGAGTTGTAGTAACAGATCGCGGACGGCGCGAGTTTCCGGTTGAGCGAAGGTAACCCAGTCGCGGTTCAGGTCGACGCCGGCCATGTTGTGACGCCAGTGGCCGTGGTCGACGCCATCCGGATTTATCATCGGAATCACGATGATTTGAAAATTCTCGCGAAAGCGGCGGGTGAGGGCGGAATTTTTCGCCAAATTGTCGACAAAATCGATCAGGGCAATGGTTGCGCTGATTTCCGGCGGATGTTGGCGACCGAGGATGAAAACGTAGTTCGTGGCATCGGGAGAACCGATGCTCATCGCTTCGATCGGCTCTCCGAGAATGGATTTTCCGATCGTCGCCTTTCGGACAAAACTTTTTTGCGAAACTTCATTCATCCATCCCCAGACCTCTTCTTTTCCGATCATCTCTTGACCGGCGATCCGGATCGGTTTTCTGCCGATATCGAGAGTGAGGATGGCGCGGTTCGCATCTCTATCGTGTTCCCATTTTGATCGGTCGAGCGGTTCCCAGGTGAGCAAGTCGTCGCTGATTTTCGGCTGGTAGCGATGACGTCCTCCCTCGTAATCGAGGATGACGGTGATCGTTTGCGAACGTCGGGCAGATACCTGAAAGGCGTACCAGGCGCTGTTGTTGATCGGGGAATTTTCGGGTTTGATCAAAATTTTGAATTCATTCGGACCTGTTTTTTCAAGATCGTTGATCCGTGCGCCGGGAAAGTCGTTTGTAAATGTAATTCCATCGAAATCCCACGTGCGAACTTCCTGAAGAGCGACCTTGATTTCGGCAGAGGCGAAAAGATGCGCGAAAATCAGAAAGAAAAGGGTGGTGAGGATGGGTGAAAAAAAAGGAGTCCTCGATTTCATATATGGCTTTCATAGCGGAACAAAGGAGGTGAAGTCGAGGGTTTCCCGCTTGCGGTTTTCGATTTGCCTCTCACGTTTTAGGATATGAGAAGCCTTACTGCTTGGACTCTCTTGCTTTTTTTGCCCCACTTTTCATTAAACGGACTTCAGTTTCAGGAATTCGATCCGGAACGGCATCAAGTTTTTGCGGAAGGCACCTTTCCGAATGCTCCGGAATTGAACGCATCGCTATGGGCCGCTCCGCGCAATTTTTCCGGTGTCGGTTGGAGCGCTGGAGATACGCGGAAAAACTTTGCGCTCATTTCTCCGCGACATTTCGTCGGTGCCAATCATTTTCGGCCGTCGCTTGGATCGGAAATCCATTTCCGCGGCCTCGATGGAACGATTCGGACGAGTACGTATGAACGATTTTACCCGATCAAAAATGAGGCGAATGAGAATACCGATTTATTTATCGGGGAGCTTGCGGAGCCAATTCCAGCCTCACATGAAATTCCGTTTTATCCGGTTTACGGAGGCGACGAGTCGGAATTGATCGGGCAGGAGATTTTCGTTTACGGCTGGGGAACCGACGGACCGCGCGTCGGCAGAGGTGTGATCAATGGTTTTGCCGATTCCTTTCAACCTGGATCGATTTTAAATGATACACGGAATTATTCATTCACCTATCGATCGTGGAATGCCGGAGTGGACGATGTTTTTGGCGAGGTCGGAGATTCCGGAAGTCCTTCTTTTGTCGCGATCGACGGGATGCTTGTGCTGGTCGGGATTCACTCGACGATCTCTTTCGAGCACGATCCAGAGCTTGGAGAATCGGTCATCACTTATGATTCGTCGGTTTCGGCTTACCGCGATCAGATTGAAATGCACCTGGCGAGCGGCGATCAACGGCTGTTGCAGACTCCGCTGCCAGCTACCGATTTTCAGGTCGGTTCCATTGAATTAAGCGGGAACGAGGTCGTTTTTTTGATCATCAACCCGGCACAAATTCCGTACGATGTCGAACGG
>DATGSL010000267.1:0-6756 GCA_035302665.1 Opitutales bacterium
GACTTTTTCCATGCCATCGGGGTCGGTGTTGTCGAAGAAATAAGGTGTCAGCCGGTCGTCGAGCGGATGTCCGAGTGCTTCGCTGACAAATTGCGGGCCGAGCGCGGAGCCGCCGATGCCGATGAGCAAAAGATTTTTAAAAGGACCAGAGGCTCCTTCGATACCGCCGGCGTGGATATTCGCGACAAAAATCCGGATCGATTCGATATTTTGGCGAATCGTTTGCTGGATCTCCTCGGTCGGAGCCAGATCGGGATCCCGGAGCCAGTAATGACCGACCATGCGGTTCTCGTCCGGATTTGCGATTGCACCCTTTTCGAGTTCATCCATCGCATCGAAGGCCCGCTGCATTCTTTCTTCCATCGAAGGAAGGAAGGTGTCGGGAAAATTCATCCGACTGATATCGAGCGAAAAGCCGAGATCTTCGTCGGAGAAATAATAGGTCTTAAAACGATTCCAATTATTCAAAATAACAGAGGTTGGATTTCAGTTATTAAAGATTCTGATGATCTTACAAATCTTTATCGGTCACGGCTCCCTCTGAGGCGGAGCTTACCAATTTTGCATATTTTGCGAGAACGCCGCGGGTTTCGGTCGGTTTGTGCGGTTCCAATTTGGCCATCCGGGCTTCGTATTCATCGTCGGGGATTAGAAGGGAGATGGTGTTCTTCACGGCATCGATCTCGATGATATCGTTGTTTTGCACAATGGCAATCGGTCCGCCGCAGGCAGCTTCGGGTGTGATATGCCCGACGTCAAACCCGTGGGAACCGCCGCTGAACCGTCCGTCGGTGATCAATGCAACCTCCTGAATCAGGCCGCGTCCGGCCACCGCGCTTGTCGGTGAGAGCATTTCCCGCATTCCGGGGCCGCCGACAGGACCTTCGTTGCGGATAACAACGACATCGCCGGCGACAACATCGCCCCGGAGGATTCCTTTGAGAGCGTCTTCCTCTCCTTCGTAAACCTTGGCTTTTCCTTTAAAGTAAAGACCTTCCTTGCCGGTGATTTTTCCGACGGCACCGGTCGGGGCGAGATTTCCGCGAAGGACGCGAAGGTGGGAGTTGGCTTTGATCGGATTTTCGAAAGGACGGACCAGATCCTGTTTGTCTGGATAGCTCGGATATGGTTCGACGTCTTTCAGGCTTTCCGCGATCGTTTCGCCGGTGCAGGTAAGGGCGTCGCCGTGGAGAAGTCCGCGATCGAGAAGTTCCTTCATCAGGGGCCTGATGCCTCCGATCCGGACGAGGTGGCTCATATTGTAACGGCCGAACGGCTTGAGGTCGCAGAGCAACGGGACTTTTTCGCCGAGTTCGGCAAAATCGTCGATGGTCAGATCGACCTGTGCATCGTGTGCGATGGCGAGGAGGTGGAGGATAATATTTGTCGAACCGCCGAGCGCGATCGACGTGATGATCGCATTTTCAAAGGCTTTTCGGGTAAGGATATCGCTTGGGCGGATCCCGCGTTCGAGCATTTTAACCACGGCGGCGCCTGCCTTTTCGCAATCAATTCGCTTGTCTTTGGAGATCGCGAGCTGGGCGCTGCTTCCGGGAAGGCTCATGCCGAGTGCTTCGATCGCGCTCGCCATGGAGTTTGCGGTGTACATGCCGCCGCAGGAGCCGGCGCCGGGAATCGCACTTTTTTCGATTTCGGCGAGACCGGCTTCATCGATTTCGCCTTTTGCGAATTTGCCGACAGCTTCGAAAACCGAGACGATATCGAGCGCACACGATTCGTCGGTATCGGAAGGTGCGAAGCCGGGGAGAATCGTTCCGCCGTATACAAAAACCGCCGGTCGGTTCAGCCGGGCAATTGCCATGAGGCAACCGGGCATGTTTTTATCGCAACCGCCAATGGCGACCAGTCCATCGAACCCTTCTCCGGCAACCACGGTTTCGACGCTATCGGCGATCACTTCGCGCGAGACGAGGCTGTAGCGCATTCCTTTTGTGCCCATCGAAATTCCGTCGGAGATCGTGATCGTTCCGAAGGTGACGGCTTTTCCGCCGTTTTCGTTGACTCCCTGGGCCGCATGTTCGGCGAGGTCGTTGATGTGCATATTGCACGGAGTCAGGTCGCTCCAGGTGCTGGCGATGCCGATTTGCGGTTTTTTGAAATCTTCGTCTTTAAATCCGGTGGCTCGAAGCATGGAGCGGCTTGGAGCGCGATCGGGACCATCGACAACGGTCGAAGAAAATTTACGGAGAGAGTCTTTGCTTTTGTCGGTAGAAGAAGAGTTCACGATAATGGAAACGTTTTTGGAACTTTCTGGCGTTGCGTTACTGAATGCTGGAAAGACGATAAATAAAAAAGGAAGTTCGGAAACATAAATCCAAACATCCGGCCACCGCACCTTCGACGGTGGAACTATTTATTTGCTATTGGCGACGGCGTTAGCAATCAAATTCACCTGTTGGACTAAAAAGAATGATGGCGTTTGATCTAAAACGAATACTTTTGGCTCTGCTTTTTTCCTCTTCCGAAGCTTTGACGATAAAGGATATTCAAGGAGTCGTGACCCGCTACCACCAGCAGGAAGCCGACGAGCCGGAGGATGGCGAAGCAGATGGCGGCCAACGGAATGGAGAAGTTCCGTCGCTTGTTACGGCGACGCAGATCCGCGAAGCGATGGAGGAGTTGGCGCGGGAGTTGGATGAGAGGGAGCAAGTTTTTCAGCTGACGGAAGGTCACAATGGGTACCGTTTGGCGGTGCGAACGGAATTTGGTGCGTGGATACGGTGTTTGCGCGGAGAGCCGAAACCGACGCGGCTGAGTCAGGCGGCATTGGAGACCTTGGCGATTATCGCTTATCGGGAGCCGACGACCCGGGCGGAGATTGAGAGTATTCGAGGAGTATCGGCGGATGGAGCATTGAACCGATTGCTCGATCACGATCTGATCGAAGTGCGCGGAAGGGCGGATTTGCCGGGACGTCCAATGGAATACGGAGTGACGGAACATTTTCTTGAGTTTGTCGGTATCAAATCGCGGGAGGAACTTCCGGCTTCCGATGTGCTCTCTCCGCGCGAGATTGATGAATGGATTCAAAAAGCGGCACAATCGGAAGGTGATGTCGATGAGCCGGAGATGCCGACGGAGCCGGTTGCAAATGATCAGGGAAATGGAGAGAGCGGTGAGTCTTCAGCTCTTTCCGGGAACGAAAACGAATCAGAATAAAATGGATTTAGAAAAAATACGTCAGCAGATCGACGAAATCGATCGCGACCTGATTAAAGCTTTAAACGAGCGGCTTCGGCTCGCAGGAAAAATCGGGGAACTCAAGCGGCAGACGGAGAGCGATATTTACGTTCCGCAGCGGGAGGAGGAAGTCTTTCAGAAGCTTTTGCGAATCAACGAAGGACCGTTGACCGAAGAAAATGTCCGTGCGATTTACCGCGAAATTATGTCGGCTGCGATCGCGCTTGAGAAGCGGACGGTGATCGCTTACCTCGGTCCGGAAGCGACTTATACACATCAGGCTGCGATGAGGAAATTTGGTGCGAGCCTGGAGTATCGACCTTATTCGACGATCCAGGATGTTTTTAATGCCGTCGAGAAAGGTGAGACCGATTATGGCGTGGTTCCGGTCGAAAATTCGACCGAAGGAGCGGTGATCCATTCGCTCGATATGCTTGTCGAATCGGATTTGCAGATTGTCGCTCAGGTCTATCTCGAGATCGCCCACAATTTGATTTCTCCGTATCCGTTAAAAGAGATACGGGAGGTTTATTCGAAAGATCAGGCGCTTTGGCAATGCCGACGCTGGTTGCAGATGAACTTGCCGCACGCTGAGCTTTGTGAAGCTTCAAGCACGGCGCGCGCGGTGGAGATGGTCAAGGACAAGCCCGGAGCGGCTGCGATCGCCGGATCATTGGCCGCGAAGATTTACAATGTTCCGATCGTTGCGGAAAATATTCAGGACAAGGCGGACAACATTACCCGTTTTCTGATTATCGGGAAAGAATCGTCGGGACCGGTCCGCAACGGAGAAAACCGGTCGAGCTTCGTGATTTCTGTCAAACATGAGACCGGTGCCCTGCAGCGCGCGATCGCTCCTTTCGGGAAACGCGGGATCAATATGACGAAGATCGAGTCGCGCCCGAGTCGGAAGAAGGTTTGGGATTACGTCTTCTTTATCGATATCGTCGGTCATTATGAGGATCCGGAGGTGCAGGAGGCGTTGGCGGAAATCCGCGAACATTGCACGTTGGTGAAGTGGCTCGGAAGTTATCCGAACGTGACGTAATTTTTTGGCAAATTGGTTAAAAGTGCCGTTCGACCGCTGCGAGAAACTCCGCTGGCGGACGTCTCGGTTTGCCTTCCGGGCTGACGAACGCGTGCTTGGTGGAGCCGGTCGCGATGGTTTCGTCTCCGCGGCTGATTGTGTAATCGACATGAATACGCAAGGCCGGCTTTTCGCGGATGACCGCTTCGATGATAGCTCGATCGTCAAAGGTGAGTGAGCGGAGGTAGCGAAGGGAGACCTCCAGTACGGGAAGTCGGTATCCGAGAAGCTCGAGATCGCGGTAAGGGCATCCGAGTTCGTCGAGCATGTTTACCCGTGCGACTTCGAACCAGGTCAAATAATTTCCGTGGTAGGCGATGCCCATCATGTCGGTTTCGGCGTAGCGGACGCGAATTTCCGTTTTGGAGGAGATCATGGGGGAAAACCTTGTGCGACGGTTGGTGATTTGTCGATACGGTTTGCCTCGCCGGTGTGCGAGAAAAGGGATAAATTATTAGCACGAGGACAGACTTTTGTTGTCCTGCCTAATAATCCGAATGAAAAGTGGAACTTTTTTGTCTTTGAGATTGCCTTACCTGCCCCAGCTTTCTTTGCTGGTGGTTTCACAGTTTTCAACCAATGACCTTTTTCCCTCGCCGTGTATTCGAAATTTTCACGTAAAACATTTTTAAAGAGGCTTGCCGGTGGTCTTTCGCTGGTCGGTCTTTCCGGTTTTCTGTTTAGATCCCGCAGCTATGCGTCGCCGCGTTTGGAGAGTCGTGTTGTTCCACTTGTAAAACCTGAGACTCGCGCCGTGGCGAGAAAAGGGACAACGGACTGATCGAATCGGTAATATGGATCCAAACGGATTTTTCAGCTTGCCGAAAAGGCTAAAGTTGGTCTTCGTTTAAAGGCTTTTCCGACCCGTTCAGCCAGGTTATGTCGAAAATTTTTCCCAAATCAGTCAACAAGCTCCCGGTCCGGATCGTGACGATACTCTTCATCGTCGTGGTCACCGGCTTGGTTGCTTTTTATTATTATGCGGTTCCCCGCTACACGCGGGTTGGCTTTGCGCCCGATCAGCCGGTACCGTATGACCATGCGCTTCACGCTGGTCAGCTCGGAATCGATTGCCGCTATTGTCACAGTTTTGTCGAGAGCTCGGGCAAGGCGAATATTCCCGATGCTACGACCTGTATGAACTGTCACAATCAGATCCAGACACAGAGCCCGTTATTGGAGATGGTTCGCGCCAGTGCGGAAACGGGTGAACCGATCCCGTGGGTCCGGGTGCATCAGTTGCCTGATTACGTTTATTTCAATCACTCGGTTCACGTAAATCGCGGTATCAGCTGTTATGATTGTCATGGTCAGGTGAACGAGATGGCTGTTGTTCAGCATGCGCAGCCGCTTAGCATGGCTTTTTGTCTCGAATGTCACCGCAATCCTGAACGTTATGTGCGGCCTCCCGAAGAGGTATTCAATTTGGACTGGCGTCCCGAAAGCCCGGAGGAGCAGCTTTCCCGTGGACTGCAAACTGTACATGATTGGCACATTGATCCGCCTTTGAATTGCTCAAGCTGTCACCAATGAAGAAGAATTTCTCTAATCCAGAACCTAAAAAACCGACCGGACCGTCTTATTGGCGGAGCTTGGACGAGGTTGCGAAGACTCCTGGATTCCAGGAATACCTCGACCGCGAATTTCCGGAAGGAGCCTCTGTTCTCGAGGGTGTGGATCGTCGGCATTTCATCAAAATCATGGCCGCATCCTTCGCGCTTGCGGGCGTTGGCCTATCCGGTTGCCGGAGACCTGCCCGACAGATTCTCCCGTTTGGCAAGCAGCCGGAGCAGCAGATTCCAGGAAAGCCAGTTTATTACGCGACTTCGATGCCGACCCGCGGAAGCGCGCTGCCGTTATTGGTCGAAACCCATCAGGGACGTCCGACGAAGATCGAAGGAAATCCATCCTATGCGCTCTCGAAAGGAAAGACCGATACAGTTGCGCAGGCTTCTGTTTTGAATCTTTACGATCCAGACCGCGCCACGATTCATACTTCCAACGGAGAAACCGTTTCGCGCGAAGCTGTTGAAAAGCTTTTCGAGGAAATCGCTGCCAAATACCAAGGAAATGGTGGTGCCGGACTCGCCTTTTTGGCGGAAGAATCGAGTTCTCTTACACGCCGTCGCCTAGTCGAGGAGTTGAAGAGCCGATTCCCGCAAGCGATCTGGTCGGAATATGAGCCGATTGACGACGCGGCAGCCGATCGTGCGGCGACTGCTCTTCTTGGAGAGCCTGCCCGGGCTTTTTATCATCCGGGGAAAGCCGATCGAATTTTGAGCATTGATGCCGATTTCTTTGCGGTGGGCGGTGGTGCACCTCTTTATTATGCCCAATCCTTTGCGGAAGGGCGGCGCGTCGGTAAACCCGAAGAGGGAATGAGCCGCTTGTATGCGGTTGAGAGTGATTATTCCCTTTCCGGAGGGATGGCTGACCACCGTCTGCGACTCTCGACGGTTTTCATGCCG